>JAKLIM010000148.1 GCA_022709605.1 Bacteroidota bacterium
ATATTCCATTTGATAAATAGATTTGTAGTAATTGGTTTTTTTACGGATACTGGTCAAAGTATCCCAACCACCACTCAACACATCCGTCAAATGATTGTAGGTATAATTACTGTAAACAATGGAGTAGCTTACAATTTGATTGATTAAAGAATCGGGGAGTTGACTTACCGATGCATAACCCTTGGCGGTTAAAAAGCTTTTGAAAGCTTCATCATTGGGTGCAAATACCGTGTAAAGTCCGCTCGATTTTAATGCTGGTGCGTAAAGTGTGCTGTCAACACATTGCAGGTAGTAGGTAAACCTGCCTTCTTTTTGTAAAACTTCGTAAATGGGTGGTTCTAACCAACCCGGACGTGCGTAATATTCGTCTTTGTCATTACAACCAACTACCAGAAGTAGCATAAACGACAAATGAATGAAAATTTTCGTCATTTTTTTCATGAAACATATTAATTTAAGGTAAATTATCCTGATTAATTTTCTGTTGAAATTTTAATTAATTTTCGATAGACAAAAGTACAATAATGAAAATTGCAGCAAACTGTCATATTGTACAAATATATAGAAATCTATACAATTGTATATCCATCAATATTTTCAGATAAATTTTCGTTATTGAAGTCGGGAGAAAATAACATTCGAAAGGAGAATGATTCAGGAAATAGAATATGCACTTATCTATCTGATATTCAGATTTTTTAAGATTTAAATATTCTACAAAAAATTGATAAATATTTATTTAAACTTCTTTTAATTCACTGTTTAAAAGTCAAAATTCACTTCAAATAAATCTTTTAAAAATAAAATGCACGCTGCAAAATATATTGCTATTTGCTACAATATGTAGTTTTATTAACTTTGCAAAATAACTTTAAAAAATTGCAGAACTTTTATGTAAAGATATAGTATACTCAATAGAAAACCTATAGTATTTACGATTTTAACATTAGAATTTTCAGTTGCACCAATTTAATTATTTCTATTTTATGAATACGTCAAAACTCTTTTTCTTATTAATTTTTATTTCCATATTTCAATGGCAGACTTTTGCTCAATCGCCATCAAAGCTTTGGTACAATAAACCGGCGGAATTTTTCGAAGAAACGCTTGTTCTGGGCAACGGTAAAATGGGTGCAACTGTTTTTGGCAAGCCTGATAATGAAGTTATTTACCTGAACGATGCTACTTTGTGGTCGGGTGAACCTGTAAATACTTCGCTTTTCGCCGATGTATCAAAAAATGTACCTGCCATCCGCGAAGCATTGAAAAAAGAAAATTACGCCCTGGCCGATAAACTGAATAAAAAACTTCAGGGCACTTTTTCACAATCGTACGCACCACTGGGCACAATGAGTATTGATTTTCATCACAAAACTTCTGCAACTGAATATTACCGCGAACTTGATCTGAAAGATGCCGTATCAAAGGTAAGCTATAATGTTGACGGGGTGAAATTTTCCCGTGAGTATTTTGTTTCGTACCCTGATAAAGTAATGGTTATCAAGTTACTTTCCGATAAAAAAGGTGCAATTAATTTCGATCTGAAATTCAACAGTTTACTACGATACAAGGTTTCGGTAAAATCTAAAACCTTAGAAGCCACCGGATATGCACCATATTATTGTGCTCCAAATTATCGCCGCGCCGAAAAAGAACCTATAAAATTCGATGAAAATCGGGGTACGCGATTTTCATCCTTTTTCAAAATAAAAAATACTGGCGGAACAGTTGTACAAACCGACTCAACTATAGGCGTAAAAAATGCAACGGAAGCAATTATTTATATCACTGTAGCTACAAGTTTTAACGGATTTGATAAAAATCCGGCAACCGAAGGATTGAATGATAAAGCAATTGCTTCAACCAACTTAAAAAAGGCTTTTGCGAAAAATTTCAAAAAAGTAAAAGCTTCACATATAACTGATTATCAAACATTTTATAATCGTGTAAAATTAGATCTGGGAAAAACCAATGCTCCTGAGTTACCAACCAACGAACGACTGAAACGATATGCTACGGGAAAAGAAGATAAAAATCTTGAAATTTTATATTTCAATTATGGAAGGTATTTATTGATTTCAAGTTCAAGAACTCCCAAAGTGCCGGCAAATTTACAAGGAATCTGGAATCCATACCTTCAACCACCCTGGAGCAGTAATTATACCACTAATATTAATGCAGAAGAAAACTACTGGCTAGCCGAAACCTGCAATTTGTCCGAAATGCACAATTCGTTGCTGGGATTTATCGGGAATCTTTCGAAGACCGGAACGCACTCCGCTAAAACATTTTATGGATGCAATGGTTGGGTGCTTGCTCATAATTCTGACATTTGGGCCATGACCAATCCTGTGGGAGCTTTTGGCGAGGGCGATCCTTCGTGGGCTTCGTGGAACATGGGTGGTGCATGGATAAGCACGCATTTATGGGAACATTTTCAGTTTACCGGCGATGTTAAATTCCTGCGTGAAAAAGCATATCCAATCATGAAAGGTGCTGCACAATTTTGTTTGGAATGGTTGGTCGAAGATAAAAACGGAAACCTGATAACTTCGCCTGCCACTTCACCCGAAAACAAATATGTAACTTCCGATGGTTATAAAGGCGCCACACTTTATGGTGGAACTGCCGATTTGGCCATGATTCGCGAACTGCTACTACAAACTGTTCAGGCTTCAAAAACTTTAAACAACGATGAAGAATTCCGTGGAAAAATGGAACAGGCTTTAGACCGTTTATTACCTTATCAGATTGGAAAAAAGGGAAATTTACAGGAATGGTATTTCGACTGGGAAGATGAAGATCCACGCCACCGGCACCAAACGCACTTATTCGGATTGCATCCCGGAAATCACATTACTCCCGATAAAACTCCCGCTTTAGCAGCTGCTTGCCGTCGCACATTGGAAATAAAAGGAGACGAAACAACCGGCTGGAGTAAAGGTTGGCGTATAAATCTGTGGGCTCGACTTTGGGATGGAAACCGCGCATACAAAATGTTCCGTGAATTGTTGCGATATGTCAATCCGGATGGTATGAAAACCAATTACGACAGAGGTGGTGGAACGTATCCAAACCTTTTTGATGCGCATCCCCCTTTTCAGATTGATGGTAACTTTGGAGGCACAGCCGCTGTGGCCGAAATGTTGGTACAATCTTCTGAAAATGAAATTCGTTTGCTGCCTGCCCTACCCGATGCATGGGACGAAGGTTCGGTTTCGGGTCTGAAAGCCCGTGGAAATTTTGAAATTTCGATAATTTGGAACGAAAAAAATCTCAATACTGCAACTATAAAATCGAATGGTGGAAAAAATTGCAAACTTATTACCACATCGGAAATCGAAATTGATGGATTGACAACGAAATCCGTAAAAGATAAACAAGGTAATTATTTAACAGAATTTCAGACAGAAAAAGGAAAAACATATACTGTAAAAGCATTATCTACAAAGAAATTCTTTGTTTTTTCCTATTTCAATAACAACGGCAAAGATGGACTCCATTTGGCCGGAAGCACTAATGGACTTAGCTGGACACCATTCAACAACGATTCTTCGTTTCTGGCACCAACAGTTTCGAACGATAAATTAATGCGCGACCCTTGTATTATCAGAGGTTTGGATGGTAAATTTCATATGGTGTGGACGGTTAGCTGGACTGACAAAGGCATCGGTTATGCTTCGTCGGACAATCTGATTCAATGGTCGGAACAACAATACATTCCGGTTATGATAAATGAAGATGGATCACGAAATTGCTGGGCACCCGAAATTACCGTGGATCCTTTCAGTCAGACTTATATAATTTATTGGGCCACGACAATAAAAGACAAATATCCGGAAACAAATTCTTCGCTCGAAAACGGATACAATCATCGCATGTATTATGTTACCACCAAAGATTTTAAAACTTTCAGTGAAACAAAATTGCTGTATGAACCCGGTTTTAATATTATTGATGCAACCATTGTAAGCGACAAGGGTCGTTACGTCATGTTTTTGAAAGACGAAACCCGCGAACCGGTTCAAAAAAATCTTAAAATAGCTTTTGCTGATGAATTGACCGGACCTTACTCCGCTGCAAGTAAAGCAATTACCGGAAATTACTGGGCCGAAGGACCCACAGCACTAAAAATGGACGGAAAATGGTTGGTTTATTTCGATAAATACCGCGACCACAAATACGGTGCAATATCATCAACCGATTTAACGAACTGGATTGATATTTCGGATCAGATTTCTGTACCCAAGGGAATACGGCATGGTACAATTTTGGAAGTGAGTGAGAAAGAATTCGAGAGATTAATGAATTTGAGAAAACAATAAAAGTATTTAGTTTCAAATTTATAACTAAATAAAGTGGGTTGTAACTTCTGGTTTTTACCTGTAAGAGTTGCAACCCACTTTCATTTTAAATTAATTGATTACAATCTATTTTTGAATCTCCACCAATTCCCGGGTACCCATTAATTTACCGTTTTTATCCAGCGTTTCTGATTTTACAACACCAATACCTTTTACATACCAATCTGTATTTTTGGATGAAAACTTAATACCCACTGCTGTAGAGCTCACATCACTTGTGAATTTATACGCTTTAAAAGTTCCGGCCTTCACTGTAATATCTTCAATGGCTTCAACTTTGCGATTCGTAACAACGGCAGTCAATTTTAAGTTTACAAATCCCATGCTCATTCCCATTTCCACACTGGCATCGGGCATCACATCACCGGGTTTGGGATGATTTGGAACTTCCATATTATTTCCGGTAATTTTAACTTCCGATGGAATTTCACCGTTTTGTTGCAACGCTGACTTATTTATTAAATCGCTCATATCGAAATAGATAACGTCGCCAACTTTTTTTATTGTAATATCATCTTTATACGTGAATTTTTCTTTGGCATCGTACGATTCGTACACATAATTAATTTCCATTTCATTTCCGCTTTTTTTAATATCTCCAATAATGTACTTTGCCATACCGGTTTGTTTATCCTTCTTGTCGAATGTTTTGTAAACCAATACGGTTCCTGTTTTGGTCGGAAAAAAAATATCCTGAGCCTGCGAAAATGTCACTGTCATAAACAGTACCGAAAATACCAATAGAGCTTTCATATAATATTATTTTAAAAGTGAGTAATTTATTATTATTTCAGATTCAAATGTTTTAATTACCAATTTAATTTTCACAATCGCGATGTAAAAATAGAAATAAATTTACATTTATTATTAAAAATAAATGGAAAAGATTGTTTTAGGAATATTTACAATAAAAATTCAGCTTCTGATTTCGATTTTCTACTTCACTTTCGTCTGATTTTTAGCTATATAATCTTTCCAACCAGTGTAGGCTTTTTGCGATTGCGGTCGGCCAATCTGAAGGAAATGACAATAAGCAGCCGCTAATCCGTCGGTGGCATCGAGTTGTGGAAGCATGCTTTCTTCGGGTATTTTCAGGTAACGGCGAAGCATATCGGCAACTTGTTCCTTCGATGCATTCCCATTTCCGGTAATGGCCATTTTAATTTTCAAAGGGGCATATTCTGTTATCGGTATGTCGCGATACAAAGCTGCCGACATAGCAACACCCTGAGCACGACCCAATTTGAGCATCGATTGCACATTTTTACCAAAAAACGGAGCTTCAATGGCCAGACAATCGGGATGAAACTCATCAATTAACGAAAGTGTACGGGCAAAAATTCGTTGCAGTTTCAGGTAATGGTCGGTATATTTCTTCAAATCCAACACACCCATGGCCAGCATTTCGGTTTTATTCCCCATTACTTTCAGAATTCCATAACCCATAATGGTGGTTCCGGGATCGATGCCTAATATGATATTTTCTTTTTCCATTAATCAATAATTTCGAGCACTGTTGAGAAAAAACTAACACTATTTCCGAATTTAGCGGCGCAATTATTCTGAAATTTCGTAGCGTTTTCCTTGTGCCAATACATTAGTGCGTCCATATCAACTATATGAAATTGAACGGAATAAGAAGTTCCTTCCTCATCGTCACTTCCAACAATTTTAGCAACCTGCGATTTACTAAAACTTCCGGATTGTAGCATAAAAGGGATATGTTGTTCGGTTATCCAATTTAACCAAAGTTCAATGTCCTCGTTGGGCACTTTATATGTTGTATTAAAAATTAGCATAGTGTTTGAAAGTTTGAAAAGTTTGAAAAGTTTGAAAGTAAAAGATTATTCTACATAATATTTTCGTCTAAATTGATTAAACTATTTCTTAAGTTTATTTATTTATATCGAATAATAGATTCTGCTTTTTATATTTTTGACTTTCAGAAAGTCATTATATAAATTAAAAAATTTAAAACAAAAGTACGCATATTTTCCAAAACTTCCTTATCTTTGCACCGCAAATTCAAAATCAAGTTTCGGGGGTTTAGCTCATCTGGCTAGAGCGCGACACTGGCAGTGTCGAGGTGACCGGTTCGAGTCCGGTAATCTCCACAAACAAGATTCAAAATCAATAAAAGGACTAAAATTCGGATTTTATATCCGCTTTAGTCCTTTTTTTATATTTCATTTTTTGAAAATAAATCGCTAAAATTTAGTGGGTTGCACTAAAAATACAAGGAAAGAATATGCTATAAATCACCAATGGTATTAGCGGGAATAACACGGTGAATATATACAGTAGTTTGATTAACAGTATAAATGATGGTCATTTTTTTATAATTTAAACGACGTACATATAATCCGTATTGAACAAACATTTTACGTGTTTGAATATTGAAAGATTCAGCATTCGTACGTAACCATCTGAATTGGTCATAAATACCTGTTAAATACTTCTTAGCAGTTAGGGGCGATTTGTACTCTATAGCAACTACATTAGAGAAATCACGCATATCCTGTTGAGCTTTTTCCGTAATTATCACAAGGTATTTACTCACAAACTTTTAAAATTTACTCCGTAATGTTCACTTAGAATTTGACAACACTCATCATACGATTCTTCAATAGTATATGTTTTTTGACCTGCAATTTCTTCAGGTGAAGGATAAATAACTTCAGCAATATTTTTATGTTTCTCAATTTCGCGAACGAGTTTCCGACCTGCCGGAGTATCGATATTTATATGTGCAGTAACTTCCATAATGCAATAATTTTTTAAAATAATTGTAAAGGCAAAGATAATGAGATTTTTGAAAAAGAAGTATTAAAAAACATATAGTTTTAAATCAAGTTGAAAAGTTAGTAAATAATCCAACAACATCAATATTTAAAAAATCAATTCAATCACCTGATTCAACGGCTTTGTTGTATGAATTTATTCCTTTACCTTTGTAAGTCTGTTTTTTTATCCATAAAAAATAATAATGAAAGAACATTTACAAGATAAAATTTTTGGTTTAATTTCAGAAACAGCCGACGAACTGGGGCTCGAATGTTATGTTATTGGTGGTTTTGTAAGGGATATTTTCCTTAAAAGACCTTCGAAAGACATTGATATTGTGGTGGTTGGAAGTGGTGTGGAACTTGCCGGACAGTTAATGCTAAAAATTGGCAAGAAAGCCAAACTCACAGTTTTTAAAAACTTTGGTACCGCTCAGATTAAATTCAGGGATTTAGAAGTGGAATTTGTTGGAGCACGTCGTGAATCGTATCAACGCGATTCGAGAAAGCCCATAGTGGAAGATGGAACACTTGAAGATGATCAGAACCGGCGCGATTTTACCATCAATGCATTGGCGCTTTGCCTGAACAAAGACCGTTTTGGAGAGTTGATTGATCCTTTTGGAGGATTGAATGACCTGAAAAACTTTGTGATACGCACACCACTCAATCCGGACATTACTTTTTCGGACGATCCGCTGCGTATGATGCGTGGCATTCGCTTTTCGGCGCAACTCGGGTTTTTCCTCGAAACAAATACTTTTGAAGCAATCGGTCGAAACAAGGAACGGATCAACATCATATCAAAAGAACGAATTGCCGACGAGTTGAACAAAATCATGCTTTCGCGCAAACCTTCGGTTGGGTTTATTTTGCTCGAAAAAACCGGTTTGTTAGCACTTATTTTTCCTGAATTACTGGCGCTGAAAGGTGCTGAAACCAAAGACGGTGTTGGGCACAAAGATAACTTTTACCACACCCTGGCGGTACTCGATGGACTTTGCGAACATACCGAAAACCTGTGGCTGCGTTGGGCGGCATTGCTTCACGACATTGGCAAACCACGCACCAAACGATTCGACAGCCGCTTGGGCTGGACTTTTCACAATCACAATTTTGTAGGCGAAAAAATGATTCCGGAGATTTTCAGAAGCATGAAACTGCCTACCAACGAAAAAATGAAATATGTGCAGAAAATGGTTACACTGCACATGCGCCCCATCGTGTTGAGCGAAGATGAAATTACCGACTCGGCCATTAGGCGATTGCTGTTTGATGCGGGTGACGACA
>JAKLIM010000149.1 GCA_022709605.1 Bacteroidota bacterium
AATCAAAGGAGAGATTACTATTCCGGTACCTTCCATTATTAACGAAGGAAGCTGATAACACAATGACTTGCCTCCACCGGTTGGCATCAACACAAATGTATCTTTATTATCAAGCACATTTTGTATAATAGCCTCCTGATTACCTTTGAATTTATCAAATCCGAAATATTTTTTTAATTGCTTTGTCAATTCAGAATGTGTTGTCATGTCTGGAACTTTGATTAAAAATTGAATTTGATAGTGGGCTTAAATTTATAAATAGAAATACAAAATCTCTCGTTTTTTGAATCAGAATATCTTATGTTTTATTTTTCTGATATAAATAACAAAATTATAAACAGATTTCAAATATACAAGTTGTTTTTAAAAAAAATTGGATAAAAACGAAAAAAAATCATTTTTATCCAATTCAATATAATTAATCTGCTGATTCATTGGCACATAAAATATTTTTATGCAATCTTCAATTTGTTAATATTTGCCTTTTCAATTTTGCTTTTGGCATAATCTATATCAATAACCAGTTTTTTCTCTTGCGAAGTAGGCATTTCATACATTTTATCCATGATAATTGTTTCGGTAATCGACCGCAATCCACGCGCACCAAGCTTAAACTCGATGGCTTTATCTACAATATAGTCCAACACTTCATCTTCGAATATTAATTCAATCTGATCCATTTTAAACAATTTATCATATTGTTTGATGATAGAGTTTTTCGGTTCAGTCAATATTCGTTTCAATGCTGCGCGGTCGAGCGGCTCAAGATATGTAAGTATGGGAAGTCGACCAATAATTTCGGGAATCAGTCCGAATGATTTCAAATCCTGTGGCGCGATGTATTGCAACATATTACTTTTATCAATATGTTCAATTTCCATTATCGAATTATAGCCTACAACACGGGTATTGAGTCGCGAAGCAATTTTTTTCTCAATGCCATCAAAAGCACCGCCACAAATAAAAAGTATGTTCTGGGTATTTACTGCAATCATTTTCTGATCCGGATGCTTACGACCACCCTGAGGTGGCACAAGCACAACAGAACCCTCGAGCAATTTAAGTAAACCCTGTTGAACACCTTCGCCACTTACATCGCGCGTTATGCTCGGATTATCTCCTTTTCGGGCAATTTTATCTATTTCGTCGATAAATACAATGCCACGTTCGGCCGCTTTCACATCGTAGTCGGCTACTTGTAACAGCCTTGTGAGAATACTTTCGATATCCTCGCCTACGTAACCTGCTTCAGTAAGAACCGTTGCATCGACGATAGTAAATGGCACATGTAATTTTTTAGCAATCGTACGGGCAAGCAAAGTTTTACCTGTTCCGGTATAACCTACCATAATAATGTTCGATTTTTCAATCTCCACATCATCGCTGGTTTTTTCCTGCATCAATCGTTTGTAATGATTGTAAACAGCCACCGAGAGGTATTTTTTTGCTTCGTTTTGCCCGATAACATATTGATCGAGAAATTCTTTTATTTCAACCGGCTTAGGAACATCTTCTTTTTTTATCTTCAGCGCATTGGTCTTACTGACAGAGTTTTCCTTTACAATTTCGGCAGCCTGCAACGCACATTCGTTACAAATATGAGCTCCGTTTTGACCCATTATAAAAAAATCGATCTGGGTTTCAGTTCGTCCGCAAAAACTGCAATTTTTAGTTGTCTTAGCCATATTAAATATTATGTAGAGACGACGCATGCGCCGTCTCTACAACAAAAAATTATTTTTTCTTTTCGTTGATCAAAACTTTGTCAATCATTCCATACTCAACTGCTTCCTGAGCAGTTAACCAATAATCCCTGTCCGAATCTTTTTCGATTCGTTCAAATGAATTACCCGAGTGACTGGCTATAATGTGGTAAAGTTCTTTCTTCATTTTCATTATTTCACGGGCCGTAATTTCGATGTCAGAAGCCTGACCCTGAGCACCACCCATGGGTTGATGGATCATTACGCGTGAATGTTTCAGTGCCGATCGTTTTCCGTTTGTTCCGGCAACCAGTAACACAGCACCCATCGATGCGGCCATTCCGGTACAGATGGTTGCCACATCGGAACCTATAAATTGCATTGTATCATAAATTCCCAAACCTGCATAAACCGAACCGCCGGGCGTATTAAGATATATCGAAATATCTTTTCCGGGATCGGAAGAGTCAAGATAAAGCAACTGTGCCTGAATTACATTCGCGGTATAATCATCCACTTGAGTACCCAGAAAAATAATCCGGTCCATCATTAAGCGAGAGAACACATCCATTTGAGTCACATTCAGTTGACGTTCTTCAAGAATAGAAGGCGAAATATAATTGCTGGTTATATCTGCATATTTATCCAATGATAATCCGTTCATGCCCAAATGTTTGGTGGCATATTTACGAAAATCGTTATTCATATACATTAATTTTTAATTTTCAAACATTTTATTGAATTCTTCAATTGTTAATTCTTTAACATCAAGTTTAATGTTATTTTTAACAATCTCAACTACTTTACTTTCATATACTTTTTCAAAAATACTTTTTACAGTGTCTTCTTTTTTAAGCATATCTTTAGCATAGTTCATTAGCATCTCGTCATCCAATCCGATCATACCGTATTGAGCAAACTGAGCTTTGGCTATATTTTTAGCATAACCTTCAATGTCCTCATTTTCAACTTTAATATCATTGGTTTTACCAATTTTATCTTTTATAAGTTGCCATTTCAATTCAGCAATCATTCCCGAAAAATCTTCTTCGATCTTTTCTTCTGAAATATTTTTGTTGGTTGCTAACAACCAGCGTTTCAGAAAAGTATCGGGGAACGTCAGATCATCATATTTTTTAACCAACATTTCACGAACATCTGTACCTAATTTGTAGTTGCTGTCCTGAACAAGATTTTCCTGAATATTTTCTTTAATTTTTGCTCTGAAGTCTTCTTCCGAATTCACAACTCCTTCGCCATACACTTTATCGAACAATTCCTGATTAATTTCAGATTCGTGATAACGTGTTACACCTTCAATTGTAAATCGAAAATCAGAAGTAATATTTTTCACATCATCTTTTGATACTTTCAATAAAGAAGCAAGTTCAGCATCATTATCGAACGCTTGTGAAGGATTAAATACCACCACATCGCCTTTATTAGCACCTACAAAGATTGCTTTTTGACTGTCATCTTTCATGTAGCCCGGTGTGAGTACTGCATCCGAAAGTTTAATTCCACTTTCATTTACTTTTCCATCAACAAGTTCGAGCAATTCGCCCTTTACCATGTCTTTTTCTTCAATAACTTCTTCCTGAACATATTTCCCGTAGCGACCGGTGTATGATTTCAATTGATTTTCAATCATTTCATCGCTTACAGTAATATTATAGAAATTAACTTTGTCTTTTTTGTTCAGCTCCACTTCAAATTGAGGTGCAATTCCCAGATCAAACGAAAATTCGAATGTTTCCTGTGTGTTAAAATCGACAAAATTCTGTTCATCTTCGCTTGGTAATGGTTCGCCAAGCAAATTAATATTGTTCTCGCGAATGTACTTGTAAAGTTCATCTGACAGTAATTTGTTGACTTCTTCGGCAACAATTGATTTACCATACATTTTTTGTACTAAACTTGCAGGCACCATTCCCGGACGGAAACCAGGCACATTTGCTTTTTTGCGATAATCACGTAAAGTTTTTTCTACCTTTTCGGCATAATCCGTTTTTTCAACTCGTAGCGTTAATACTACATTGTTTTGATCGAGGTCTTTTCTGACGATGTTCATGATTTATTTTATTTCGAATTGACTAATTTTATTTTTACTGAAATTTTACTTTGGTTAAATAGTGCTTAATTTATAATTACTTACAAGTTTAACAGCCTCTGGCTACGACCGTAAATTTCGGGCTGCAAAGTTACAAAAATATAATTAAATCTTGTTTTTTTCAAATAATTATTTTAATGCTTGATGCTTTTAAGGTTAAGTCGATAAAATTGTCTGTAAAATTCATCCTGTTTACAGAAATGTTTCAGAATATATTTTTTTTGTAAAAAAAGTGGGGAATTAAAAAAGTGAAGCAGCAAATGCTTCACTTTTTTAATTTATCATTTAATTATATACGTTAGATTCACCGAAAAAACCCGATTATCTGTATTGCTTTGAGTAGACGAATTCTGAATTTTCTGAGCAATGAAATTTTTCAGACCCTGTGTCCAGGACAATCCGAATTGCACTTTCTTAAAAAATTCGACTCCTGCACCCAAACAATATCCGTAATCGAACCGATCAGGATCGGTCAAAAATGGTAACTCTTCTGTCGAGTTTTCAGTTTCATTTACTGTTTTACCGGACAGCACATAACCACCGTAAACTCCACCGGTACCATAAATTCCTATAATTTTAGTACTGAACCGATATCGAAAATTGATTGGCAGTTCCAGATAATTCAGTTCTTTGTAACCAAGCGTTACAATATCTAAAAGTTTGGTACTGTCAGAATAAGCAAATCCTTTTTGCGAAATATAAAGCCCGATATCACCTCCGGCATACTTATTTTTTCGCGAAAACATCTGATAATTCAATCCGAGTTGATAACCTGTTAAATTCTCAGTTTTAAATCCTTCTATGATATCTGCTTTACGAAAAGATTTTATTTGGTTGGCCATATTAATTCCGGCTCTTATTCCCAATTGTGCATGACCAAAGGAGCTAAAAGCTAAACCAATAAAAATCAAACAATACAATTTTCTAAACATAAACCCAATAAAAAATGTATGAAAAATTTTCTTACATATTATAAACGGCTAAATAACTTCAAAGTATAATCAGTTATTTTTTTGTCATCCGTTTACGTTCATTTTCATCAAGATAAATTTTCCTCAAACGAATACTTGAGGGTGTAATTTCTACATATTCATCTTCTTTGATGTATTCTAATGCTTCTTCGAGACTAAAAACTACGGGTGGAATAAGTTTGGCCTTATCATCCGCACCCGAAGCACGCATGTTGGTCAATTTTTTCGATTTGGTAACATTTACCACCATATCGCCTTCTTTGGCACTTTCGCCAACTACCTGACCCGAATAAATTTCGTCCTGTGGGAAAATAAAGAATCGTCCGCGATCCTGCAATTTATCGATGGCATAAGCAAATGCAGTTCCACTCTCCATGGCAATGATTGATCCATTGGTTCGTTTTTCGATTTCACCTTTGTAAGGTTGATATTCGAAGAAGCGGTGCGACATAATGGCTTCACCTGCCGAAGCAGTAAGCACATTGTTTCTTAAACCAATTATACCACGTGAAGGAATCAGAAATTCAAGCTGAATGCGGTCGTTCATCACTTCCATGGTGAGCATTTCGCCTTTGCGCATGGCTACCATTTCGATAATTTTCCCTGAACTTGCTTCGGGTAGGTTGATGGTCAATTGTTCGATTGGCTCACAACGTTTTCCGTCAATTTCCTTGAAAATTACCTGTGGTTGACCTACCTGCAATTCATATCCTTCGCGGCGCATGGTTTCAATCAGTACCGACAAGTGCAATACACCACGACCATATACATGCCAGATATCAGAATCAATATTTTTTTCAACACGCAATGCCAAATTCTTGTCCAGTTCTTTTACCAAACGGTCGTGAATATGTCGTGAAGTTACGAATTTACCTTCCTTTCCGAAAAATGGCGAAGTATTGATGGTGAAAACCATACTCATAGTTGGCTCATCAATGGCAATCGGTGTTAATGGTTCCGGATTTTGTAAATCGCAAACCGAATCACCAATTTCGAAACCTTCAATACCTACCAAAGCGCAAATATCGCCCGATTTCACTTCGTTCGTTTTTGTACGACCAAGTCCGGTGAATGTATGCAATTCTTTGATACGACATTTTTTGATTGTCCCATCACGTTTAACAAGATTAACATCCATGCCTTCGCGTAATGTACCTCTGTGAACACGCCCTACTGCAATACGACCAACATAAGATGAATAATCCAATGAAGTGATTAACATTTGAGGTGTACCTTCGAGGTATTGTGGTTCGGGTATATGTTCGATAATTGCATCAAGTAACGGTATAATATTGTCAGTTGGCACTTTCCAGTCTTCGGACATCCAGCTTTGCTTGGCCGAACCGTAAATGGTATGAAAATTTAACTGATCTTCTGAAGCATCAAGGTTGTACATCAGGTCGAAAACCATTTCGTGCACTTCATCAGGACGACAATTTGGTTTATCAACCTTATTAATAACAACAATTGGTTTCAATCCCAACTGCAAGGCTTTTTGCAACACAAAACGGGTTTGAGGCATCGGACCTTCGAAAGCATCCACCAATAGCAATACGCCATCGGCCATATTTAAAACTCTTTCCACTTCACCTCCAAAGTCGGCGTGACCCGGAGTATCAATAATATTTATTTTATATCCGAGATAGTCGATGGATACGTTTTTGGCAAGAATAGTTATCCCTCTTTCACGTTCCAGGTCGTTATTATCCATGATCAACTCGCCTGCTGTTTCATTGTCGCGGAACAAATGTCCGGCAACGAGCATTTTGTCGACCAATGTAGTTTTGCCGTGGTCAACGTGGGCAATTATAGCAATGTTTCTGATTTTCTGCATTTAACACAATCTTTATTTTCGGGTGCAAAGGTAATCAAAAAATCTTAGCTCAGAAAAGGGAAACAGATCAGATGTAAATTATTACAAAGAATATTCGATTTAAGTTATTGCAGAATAGAAAAAAATAACTAATTTTGCAGTCCAATTTTAGCGTAATCTCTGACAGAATATAGAGAAGTCTGTGAATATTGCGCATTAATTTACTAAAACAGAACAAAATGGACTTAATTAAAATTGCTGAACAAGCATTTCTTGTTGAATCAAATCATCCTGAATTTAAAAGTGGCGACACCGTAACTGTTGCATATCGCATTAAAGAAGGAAACAAAGAACGTATTCAGGAATTTCGCGGAGATGTAATCAAAATCTCGGGACACGAAACCAAAAAACGTTTTACAGTACGTAAAATGTCAGGAAATGTGGGTGTAGAACGTATTTTTCCGCTCGATTCACCTTTTATCGAAAGTATAACCATCAACAAACGTGGTAAAGTACGCCGTGCTAAATTGTATTATTTACGCGCACTTACCGGTAAAAAAGCACGTATCAAAGAAAGACGCGTGTAATACTTTTACTGTAAAAAAAATTAAAAAAAGAGAAATTCGTGGAAACGGGCTTCTCTTTTTTGTTATCATAAAAATATGTTGTTCGGTCGATAAACAAAAAACAGTATATTTGCATTCAATTTTTAAAATTCTGAATCATGAATATTTTTGATGATACCGGACGATACATGCTACTAATGAAAAGGGTTATCACAAATCCTGACCGTTGGCGTATGTTTTTCAGGCAGTTCCCTAAAGAGCTGGAAAAATTAGGATTGCAGTCGCTGCCGATAGTGATTATTATTTCGGTATTTATTGGCGCTATATTAACCATTCAGACAAAACTGAATACCGAAAACCCATTGTTACCAACTTATAGTACCGGTCTGGTTACACGCGATACATTGCTACTTGAGTTTTCATCAACCATTTTATGCCTTATTTTGGCAGGAAAAATAGGATCAAATATTGCATCCGAAATTGGTACAATGCGTATTACGGAACAGATTGATGCCCTTGAAATTATGGGTGTTAACTCGGCTAACTACCTTATTTTACCTAAAATAGTTGCATTCGTGGTGATGATGCCATTTCTTGTTACTTTCAGCATGGCTGTAGGTCTTCTGGGGGGTTATTTTGTAGGAGTTTTCACCGATGTTATTACAACAGCTGACTATTTATTAGGTATTCAGTATGCTTTCATTCCGTATTATGTATTTTACTCGCTTGTAAAATCAGTGGTCTTTGCATTTTTAATATCTTCAGTGGCTGCATTTTATGGCTATTTTGCTTATGGTGGAGCACTCGATGTAGGTAAAGCGAGTACGAACGCTGTGGTAAATAGCAGCATTTTAATTTTATTTTTTAATTTGCTGATTACTAATTTAATGCTTAATTAATAGAACAAAGAGCAAAGAGCAAAGAACAAAGAATAAAGAGCAAAGAGTAAGAAAGATTAAAGAGTTAAGTGTGAGTAACATGAAACGTGAAACATTGAACACTGAACACGAAATAAGAATATGATTGAAATAAAAAATATCGACAAATCTTTTGATGGCATACAGGTTTTGAAGAACGTTTCAGCTATTTTCGAAGAAGGTAAAACGAACATGATTATCGGACAAAGTGGCTCCGGTAAAACTGTGCTCATGAAAAGCATCATCGGACTTCACCGAATCGACAAAGGGCGAATTGAATATGATGGACGTAATTTGCCGGATATGAAAATGAAA
>JAKLIM010000015.1 GCA_022709605.1 Bacteroidota bacterium
ATAATTGACCGCGTTGGTGGTGGCGATTCATTTTCAGGAGGAATTATTCACGGTTTGCTGACAAAACCAAATCAGGGAGAAGCCCTGGAATTTGCGGTAGCAGCTTCGGCTTTGAAACATACAGTAAACGGTGATTTCAACCTTGTATCAATCGAAGAAGTGGAAGCATTATCGGGTGGCGATTCGAGCGGCAGAGTTCAAAGATAAATTCAGTTACAATTTATTCATTTACAATTTACAATTTTTCGGTCAAAGTGCTGATCAATGTAAAAATCGTAAATGTAATGGTTATAAATGGTAAATGGTCAATAATTAAATAGTCAATAATATTATGCGTTTTTCAAAAATACAGGTTCTTTCTGTTATGAAAGAAACCGGCATGGTTCCGGTATTTTATCACAGCGACATTGAAGTTGCTAAAAATGTAATGAAAGCATGTTACGAAGGTGGTGTTCGCGCTTTCGAATTTACGAACCGTGGCGATTTTGCGCACGAAGTATTCCGTGACCTTGTGAAATATGCAGCAAAAGAATGCCCGGAAATGATAATGGGTATTGGTTCAATTGTGGATGCTCCAACTGCTGCACTTTATATTCAGATGGGTGCTAACTTTTTGGTTGGTCCGTTATTTAACCCCGAAGTAGCTAAAGTGGCTAATCGTCGCCTGATTCCTTATGCACCGGGCTGTGGATCGGTTTCGGAAGTTGGTTTTGCTCAGGAAGCCGGTTGTGATATTTGCAAAGTTTTTCCGGGAGATGTGTTGGGTGCAGGTTTTGTTAAAAATCTGAAAGCGCCGATGCCCTGGTCGAACCTGATGGTAACAGGAGGTGTAAAACCTGAAGAAACAAATCTAAAAACATGGTTTGATGCCGGCGTTACTTGTGTTGGTATGGGTTCGAACCTTTTCCCTGCCGAAATGATGAAAGCAGGTGACTGGGCCGGAATCACAAAACTTTGCAGTGATACTTTCGCTATTATAAAGAAAGTAAGAAAATAAGTGAGAAAGAAAATAGGAAAATGAGAAAATGAGAAATTCATTTCAAATTCCATTTACTTAATTTCTAATTTCCATTTTCTTAATTTCCATTTTTCCTATTTTCCATTTTCTAATTTTCTTAATTTCCAATACTAAATTCAAAATTATAATTAAACAAACATGAGTGCAATCGGAAAAATCAACGAAAAAATGACTCAATACAGATGGACGATATGTTCGTTGCTGTTTTTAGCAACAACTATCAACTATCTTGATCGTCAGGTTCTATCTTTATTACAGCCAATTTTGGCAGAAGAATTTCATTGGACAGACAGTGATTATGGAACAATTACAGCTATCTTTTCACTGGCATATGCCATATCAATGTTATTTGCAGGTCGTTTTGTAGATAAATTGGGTACTCGTAAAGGTTATGCCTGGGCAATCGCAGTTTGGTCGTTAGCGGCTATGCTTCACGCACTTTGCGGTCTTGCAACTGAATGGTGGACAGGCATTCCGGATGCAAAAGGATTGACAAATGCAACAGGTGATGTTGTAGCAACCATTTCATTGGTAAGTGTTGTAATGTTTGTCATTGCACGTATATTATTAGCATTTGGTGAATCTGCCAACTTTCCGGCTGCCATTAAAGCAACCGCTGAATATTTTCCAAAACGAGACCGTGCATTTGCTACCGGCTTATTTAATTCGGGTGCCAACGTTGGTGCAATTTTAGCTCCGCTTACTGTACCTTTTATGGCAAAAGCCTGGGGTTGGGAAACAGCATTTCTGGTTATTGGAGCGGTAGGATTTTTATGGTTAGCTGCCTGGTTAATTTTTTACAAACCCATTGAAACCAACACTAAAGTTAATGCAGCTGAAAGAGCTTATATTAACCAGGATGACATTACCGATAAAGTAACTGCTGACGAGACTGTTAAAGTAAAGAAAATGACCTTTGGTCAGGCGCTGAAATTTAAACAAACCTGGGCATTTGCTTTTGGTAAATTTATGACCGATGGCGTTTGGTGGTTTTTCTTATTCTGGACGCCTGCATATTTAAAAGCAGAATATGGCATGTTACCTGATCAAATTGCATTACCAATTGGTATTCTTTACACAATCACAGTTTTCGGTTCGGTATTTGGTGGCAAATTCCCTACATATTTTATTAACAAAGGAATGAATCCTTATGCTGGACGTATGAGAGCCATGTTAATCATTGCATTTTTCCCATTATTGGTTTTATTAGCTCAACCATTCGGACATCTCGAGGCATTAGGAAATTCCGCATTTTGGATTCCTGTTTTATTGATAGGTATTGGAGGTTCTGCTCACCAGGCTTGGTCTGCAAATATTTTCACAACAGTAGGTGACATGTTCCCAAAATCAGCTGTAGCAACCATTGTAGGAATTGGTGGTATGGCCGGTGGTATTGGATCATTTATTATCAACAAGGGTAGTGGTGTACTTTTCGATTATAGTTTGGCTGAATGGGGTAGCAAAACTCCGGGTTATACCATTGTATTTGCATTTTGTGCTGTTGCTTATCTAATTGGCTGGTCAGTTATGAAAACTTTAGTTCCAAAATACAAACCAATTATTGCAGATTAATTTCTTAAAATTCCAAAAAAAGCCTTTCGGGAGTTTCCCAAAAGGCTTTTTTTATTCCAATCTATTTATCAAAAATGGATAGCGGGTCTTCAGAATTTCTTTTTGTTTTTCGAGATTTGTTTTAAATATTTGAAATTCATCTGAACCAGGAAACAAAGGCCGGTGCGAAAGATTGGCTCGTAATTGTTCAAACTCGTCATTCATTTTAGAGCTAGCATTATCGAAATAGGTAGCTGAAAATCTTTTCCAAATATAATCCACAGCCACATCCGATGGATGTAACATATCAGATGCATAGAAACGGTAATCGCGCAATTCGTCCATCATAATTTCGTATGCCGGGAAATATTCCACATTGCTAAACTGCTTATGTAATATATCAATTGCCAACAATAAAGTGCTTTTGCTGAGGGTATTTTCATGCGCACCATCTTTCCAATGTCGAATGGGACTCACACTAAATATTAGTTTTAAATTTGGCAGGTTTACAGTTAATTCAGTTAGCATCTTTGAATAATCAGCTACAATTTCATCGATCCTCAGTCTTCGGCGAACAAAATCTTTAGCAGGTAGTTTATGACAATTGGACACCACTCTCCCACCCTTTTGCTCTTCGAAAACCCAGGCTGTGCCTAATGTAATAAGTATAAAATCAGCTTTTTGAAGTAATTCCGAGGCTCTCGAAAATCGATTATTAATTTTATTAAGACATTTTTCTGGAGTTGTGTCAGAAAATAAACTGCTGTGCGAGAAACTTTGCCATAAACCGCGATGAGCAAACAAATCGTTTTCAGTAAAAAGTTTATTTTGCAATAGCAATTCAAGACTGTTTTTGACAGAAACGGGGTTGTATAATACACCAAAAGGATTCACATCAACATTGAAATATACATCAGACATTTTTTTTCCGATATTTTCGGCAAAACATGAACCTAACGTTATAATACTGTGATTATGATTGATTTCAAACTTCGAGTGCGGTATTTCAACTTCTGTACGAAACATAGTTCTAAAATTATGAATTGAGCTGATTGAGAAAATAATTTTTACTAAAAAACAAAAGTAACAAAATATATAAGATCTGAACACAAAAAAACCCCGAAAATAAATCCGGGGTTAATTAAATACTGTTTATCAAAAAAAAAAATTTAGGAGCAAAGTTTTGCTACAGCCAATATTTATTTTGTAGTTGCTACAGTTTCACCTTTACAACATTTTTTATCAGCTGTTGCAGTTTCTTCTTTTGTACATTTTTTGTCGGTTGTAGCTGTTGCTTCTTTACAACATTTTTTGTCAGCAGAAGCTGTTGCTTCGCTGCAACATTTTTTGTCGGTTGAAGCTGTAGCACCTTCACTACATTTTTTAGCGCAATCTTTTTTATCACCTTCAACTTTTGCAGTGCAACCGGCTTCCTTTTTTTCGTTGCATGGTTTAACTGCGTCTGTTTTAGCGCAATCACTGCTTGCTTTTACTTCGGTTTTAGCTACTGCTTTGTTTGATTTAGTTGTTTTAGGAGTTACTGCTATTAATGAAGTAACAAAAATTGCGATAAGCGAAAATACAATAATACTTTTTTTCATTTGGATTAATTTTTAATGTTTTGTGTTAATTTTACTTTGATTCCTTGATTTTCAAATTTTGAGTCGAATAGGTTATTTTAGTTATCCTTCCGATTCTCAAACATTTGTTTTCTATAATTTGTTCATTGAAAATTCAAACATTTTCATCATACTAAATAATTGACGAAAGTGTTGATTCACTGATAAATTCGAGGATAAAGATAGCTTATTTCTTACAATTTCAAAGAGGAATCGATTTTTTTTGAATATTTTTATGAATTATTCAATACAATCAAACCCCTTGTATTTCTTAAACTCAAGTTTACCGAAGAAATTGAATCGAAAAAAATGAGCTATTTATTTTACCGACTTGTTAACCGGTTTGATAACTTTGGCTTCGTAACCAATTTTTCTGAAACCGGCTACTAAATTTTCGACATTCGTTTTACGATTGTCATAAGTTACTTCTACCGTTTTTTTCTCCAGCTTTACATCGAGTGACTTCACACCTTTTTCGAAAGCGATGTTTTTTTCAATCTTTTGCTTGCAACTATTACAATCCATGTCCACAGATAACAAAACCTTTTCGCTATTTACAGCTTTTTTAGTTTCAGCAGTCAATGGTATTGTTGATAATAGGATTGAAAATAGGACAAATAAAATACTTTTTGTTTTCATATACTTTTGTTTTTTTTAAAACTCCAAAGTTGGTATAACCTTCGGAATAAATTGATTATTTAAAATTATTGGATGTTCTGATTGATACACAAACAAAAATCATTCCCGATCGAGTGCCCAACGGAAACCTAAATAAATTTTGCGACCATGCATTGGTCCCCAAACCATTGAGGCATCAAAATTGTCACTCATCGGATTTATCACATCTATTACAGGATTTTTTTGCACAAAACTTGTCAGGTTCTCTGAACCCAGGTAAACTGACCAAGTTCTGAAATACTTGGTAATCTGAGCATTAAGAATAGTGTATGGTTTGTACTCTTTCTCCCAAAGCGGTGTTGAAACATCCGGGTCGGGCAATCGTCCGCTACCATTGAATTGTGCTGTAAAATCAAATTGCCATTTTTTAAGCGGCGTTTGGTACGAAGTTGTCAAAAGGCTTTTCGTTCTGTTGGTCAGTGGTTTTTCGCGCAACAAGCCTCCAATGGTTGATTTAGCATCGTTTAACCGATGTGCAATAGTCAGTGTTAAACCCTTTACAATCTCCATATTTGCTTCAATTTGAATACTTTGCGAATACGATTTTCCATTCAGATTTCCAAAATTAACTTCGTGTGGATTTGAATCCATGTCCACAACGGTTTGATTCATAAATTTGGTATAATACCATTCGCCGGACAAATTCAATTCTTTACCAAACATTGGAATATAACTCTGAACACTTAGCCCGTAATTCCAGGCTTCTTCCAATTTTAAATCAGGATCAATATTTATTATCCTGTTGCTGGCAAGCAAGAAGTTGTTTTCGGCCAACACATTGGGCGAATGAAATCCCTTTCCAACATTGGCCCGGAAATGTAAATGATCGCTCACATTGTATTTGGCATGAAATCGAGGCGTAATAATTGTACCGTATACTGAATTTACATCGGCTCTCAAACCGCTCATTAATATCAGTTTATCATTCAAATTGAAAGTATATTCGGCAAAAATACCCGGCACAAACTCTTTACGAGGAAAAACTGAAGTTTGACCTGCAAAAAGTGTCTCGTTATAATTATCAAAATTAAAGCTTGTTCCAGCCGAAATTTTATGATTTTCACCAAAATTGGTTTGATAAATCAGATTTGCATAAAAATTACCCTGATGACCATCATATTTTTTATGACCATACATAGCATTTTGATTGTGTAACGAACCGCTTACAATAAATCCAAGACTAGTATTTTTTTCGTGATTGATTGTATATCCGTTTTTCAAAAAAAACTCATAACGTTTTGTGTCTATTCCGATGTGATAATCGCCTGCAATTTGACCTCCGGATCTTTTTTCGGATAAAGCCCGAACAAAAGCCTGCGAAGTAAAATCATTGCGTTTAAAGTACCAGCGATTGATAAAATTATATTGCTTTACCATGGGCATATCCATAAAATTATCGCCGTTCTCGTCGAGTTCAAACAATTCGTCGGACGCATGTAGCAAAATCCCGGTTGATAAATATTCTGAAATTTTGGCCGATGCATTTACATTGGCTTCAATACGTCCGGAATTACTCATAAAAACATTGGCAGCCACAATTTCGGAGGTCTGTGGTTTTTTGTACTCCACGTTAATTTGTCCCGTAATTGCCTCATAACCATTAATTACCGATGCTGTTCCTTTCGACACCTGAATGCTTTCCATCCACGGTCCGGGTATAAAACCCAAACCATAGGCCGAAGAAATTCCTCTTAAATTAGGTATATTTTCGGTTAGCATTTGTACATACGTACCCGATAAACCAAGCATTTTTATCTGCTTTGCACCTGTAGCCGCATCGCTGTAAGTTACATCTACCGAAGGATTTGTTTCAAAACTTTCGGATAAATTACAACAAGCAGCTTTACAAAGTTCAGTGGCTGTTATTTTTTCAGTTTGAAAAACCGAGGTTCTTGATTTCAGCACAGCTTGTTTTTTCGAAATAACGGATACTTCCGAAAGTTGGATATTTTCGTCCAAAACCACAAGAATCTTATCATTGTAATTTGCAACACTAAGAGTATCTGACTTATACGCCACGTTACTGAATATCAACTGATCAGTATTTGTGTTTGGTGAAAGTGTAAATTCTCCCGATTTATCTGAGACGACTCCAATGTTGGTGTTGAGCCAGTGTATATTTACACCTTCAACCGGATCTCCTTTCTTATCTATAACTTTACCTTTCAAATCGGCAAGCATATGGTTCGAAAGAAGAACAAAACCAAGGAATATTATTGTTTGTTTCATTCTTATTTTTTTAATTATTTTGAAATATAAAAAACTGATCCCATACGAAAGTATGAGTCAATTAATTTAAAAAATTGAATTTCAAATAATTAAATCAAATAAGCAGGACGGATTTATGACATAGAATATCTCTTCCTGTCGAAAGTAAGTGAGTTTCGGGTGGAGAATATTCAAGGAAAGTTAAAAAATCTGAGTCTACATTTGCATTGATTAAATCAATGGCAGTGTATAATTGAATATTGAAATAAACTATCTCAATATTTTTAGAATCGGAATTAATCGTTGGAGTTTCAACTTTAAGTCGAATCAGGTTGCATTCTTTATTGTGCTGTTCGAAATCAGAAATGGTATTGTCATAATGATTCTCGCTACAACATGAAGCATCATGATTATGATCATGAACATCAGAACATGAGTTTTCAGTAACATACTCAATTCCTTTGTTCTCGCAACTATCACAACAGTAATTAATTAAATTAAATCCTGTTCCGGCAATTAAAAAATAAATTGCTGCAATAATTGAAATAATATTTCTAAAAATCTGTTTCATAACTAATTCGATAGACAAAGATAAGCAGTTTTAGAATATTCAGAAAACAAATGCTGCATTTTTCTGTTTTTTAAGAAATTATATGCTTTAAATTAGTAATTTTGCAAGGTAAAAACAAAAAAACATACACTAATATGAAACGTAGAACTATTCTGTTCATTTTCGGGGCATTGACAGTTATTTTCTTTAATTCTTGTAAACAAAAAACGATTAAAATAGTTCAGAACGACTGCGCTCAGAAGTATTTTTTAACGTCGGACACAACAAAAGGTTCAATTATTATAAATATCGAAACTGAAATTCCTTCCGATTTCATGAACGATACAATATTGAAAACCATACGAAAAACTATTGTATCAGGTCTTTATGGAAAAGATTACGACACAATTCCAACCGATTCGCTGGCAAAACGGTATGTTGCCGAATTAATTCAGGAGTACAAACTGAATAATGAACCTCTGCTGGAAAAAATGAACAAAAAAGGAAGATACAGTTTTGATAATGAACATAATCTGGAAGGATTTTCGTTATTGAGCGATAAAATTATTTTTTCTTACGGCATCAGTCGATATGTATTTATGGGTGGCGCGCACGGATTAAACACCCGTACATTTTATAATTTTGATTTGAAAACAGGAAACAAAATTACTGAAAATGATATTTTTGTAGCCGGTTTTGAAAAACCACTTATCGAATTAATTAAAACCCGTATCATTGAACAAAGCAAAGAAGATCCTGAATTACAACCCATTATAACACTCGAAGAGACTGATTTCTGGGTTGATGCGATCAAACACAATGGCAATTTCTACATTACTGACGAAAGTATTAATTACGTGTTCAATCCTTACGAAATTGCACCTTATTATATGGGTCAAACTGAAGTTGTGCTTTCATTCGAACGGTTGAAAAACCTGCTTAAGAAGGGGAATATCATTTCCTATTTATATGAGAAAAAAAAAATAATTGAAGAACATAAATAATCGTTTTGAATAATTTGCAAATTGAATTTTGCAAACTTCTGATTTACTGGTTCTCAGTCTTTTTTCTTTGCTCTTTGATCTTTGCTCTTTATTCTATTATAATATGCAATTTTACGAATTATTAAAAACAAGACGCAGCATTAGAAAGTATCAGCCAAAAAAGGTTGAGAAGGACATTGTTGATAAAATTCTGAGCGCTGCGCTGATGTCACCTGCATCAAAGCGAAGTAATCCATGGGAATTTATTGTGGTTCAGGACAAAGTCCTGATGAAAAAATTAGCAGAATCGCGTCCACATGGTTCGCAATTGCTGGCTGAAAGTCCCTTGGGCATAGTTATTGTTGCCGATACCACTAAAAGTGATGTGTGGATTGAAGATGCTTCAATAGCTGCAACAATTATTCAGCTACAGGCACACGAATCAGGGTTGGGAAGTTGTTGGGTACAGGTACGTGAAAGATTTACTCACAATCAGAAAAGTGCCGAAGAATACATTCGGGAAATACTGAATATCCCAACTAAATACGCTGTATTGTGCATTATCTCTATAGGTTATGCCGCTGAGACAAAACTACCATTTGAAGAAGAAAAATTAGAAACAACAAAAATTCATTTTGAAAAATATCAAAAATTAAAAATTGTATAATTATGGCTGCAAAAAAAGATAACCGTTTGGCTTGGGGAATCAGTCTTTTATTTTTTGGAATTCTATTTCTTATTAAGCAATTCCACATTTTTTCTCCTGAAATTTCGGCAATTGTTTTCGATTACAGAAATTTTCCGTTCATCCTCGGGATTATTTTTTTATTAACCCACACGAACAAAAATATCGGATTAATCCTGTTTTTAGTTGGTATTTTATTCCGGTTGTCCGACATCATTCATTACACCCGCAATATATCGGATTATATTTGGCCGGTATTGCTTATAATTGCCGGGGTTTTTATGATTTTCAGCCGGAAAATCGGGAAATAAGTATCATCATTTTCTAATTTAATGCTTCATTTTACAAAACAGGCTTATGAAAATTGTAATGTTAGGTGCCGGAAATGTTGCAACACATTTATGCTTGGCATTGCAAAAAGCGGATATTAAAATAAGTCAGGTTTACAGCAGAACTGAAGTAGCTGCTGTAAAACTGGCAAATCAATTAAATGCTACACATTCAACTGATATTTCGGATGTTTTTATTGACGCCGATATTTATTTTTATTGCTTAAAAGACAGCATTTTAGAAGAAATAATTCCCCAAATTAAAGCTCCCGAAGCCATTCACATTCACACTGCCGGAAGTATGAATGTAAATATTTTTGCTCCATATTTTAAAAATTACGGAGTTTTGTATCCTTTGCAGACTTTCTCTGTAAATAAAGCGGTAAATTTCAGTGAAGTTCCGGTGTTTATAGAAGCAAGCAATGAGAAAGTTGAAGGAAAAATAAAAAATCTGGCTCAATGTCTCACATCAAAAGTATTCGTAATTACTTCCGTACAGCGCATAAAACTACATTTAGCAGCCGTTTTTGCCTGTAATTTCACGAATTATTTATACACATTATCGTCCGAAATTGTTTCAGAAGCAAATTTACCTTTCGATATTTTAATACCCTTGATTACCGAAACGGCTGATAAAATTAAATCCCTGACACCCTTGGATGCACAAACCGGCCCTGCAGTGCGTATGGATCAAAATGTGATTTCGAAACATCTTGCATTACTCGACGAAAGTGAGGATAAAAAAATGATTTACGAGGAATTAACAAAACAGATTTACAAAAAATATCGGAAAGAAATTTGAAAGTCAATTCGGGTTTCGGGTTCCGGGTTTCGTGTTTCGGGTTTCGTGTTCCGTGTTCCGTGTTTCGTGTTTCGTGTTCCGTGTTTTTATCTTTGTTCTTTGCTCTTTGTTCCTTGTTCTTTGCTCTTTGCTCTTTGTTCTTTTGTCTTTGCTCTTTGCTCTTTGCTCTTTGCTCTATTAAATTTTCTCAAGTCCGGCAAGTAAACTTTCGACCGATGTAAAAGTGGTTTGATTTAACGACCAACTATTTTCAGAAATTTCAATTTTAATTTCAGCATCTTCAGTTACTTCGAATCCTGCTCGAGCTAATGCCCTCAAGGTCCAATACATACGGGTTTTATCGCCCGTTACCCACACTTTACGATTCATGGGATAATTCATCGAAAAATTTCCGTTGGCCGAATTGAAAACAAAAGACTTGCTCTGAAATGCCCGATTGAAACTGCCGTTAAAAACCAAATCCTCCGGAACACCACATTCCACGCCTTTCTTTTCGGTAATCAACCAAATTCTATCCGCAGCTTGCAACGCCATGTCCAATTCGTGGGTCGAAAGCAAAATTGATTTTTGAGTTTTATGAGCCAGTTTGTGGAGCAACAACATAATTTCCACCCGGTTAGGTAAATCGAGATGTGCCGTAGGTTCGTCCAACAAAATAATCGGCGTATCCTGAGCAAGCGCTTTGGCAATCATTACGCGCTGTCGCTCACCATCCGAAAGTTCGTTCAGAAAACTATTAATTTTATGACCCAAATGAACTGCAATGATTGATTCCTGAATCATTGCATTTTCCTCATCGGTCAAATTTCCCCACCAATCGCTGTGCGGATGCCTTCCAAACGAAACGATATCGCGAACTGTAGCATTTTCAATATCAACTCTATCAGTCAGAACCAGAGCAAATTGCATGGCCCTTTCGTGTTGATTGAGCTTTGCCAAATCAGAATTATCTATTTTAATTCTTCCTCCCAATGGTTTTTGCAAACCGGCCAAAGTTCGCAACAATGTTGATTTTCCACTGCCGTTTGGGCCAATCAAACACACCAATTCACCGGCACGTAATTCGAGTTCCAGACCGGATTGAACGATTGTATCGATTCCCTTCTTTGAATATCCTATGCTAAGTTTTTGGGTGGATAATACCGACATTTTTGAGTAATAATTATGAATATATTATTGAATTACAATACTTTATATTTCATTTTCGGTGAAATTGCATCTAACTTTTCTAATTCTTGATTGCTTCATCTTCATCAGAATAAATTTTTGCTCCACATTCGCTACAAAAGTTTGCTTCCTCATCATTTTTATTTCCGCAGGCAGCACATTTTTTACTTTTCTTGTTCAATTTATTCATTTCAACGGTTACAATCCCGGTAGGCACAGCAATAATTGCATAACCGATTAACATTGAAAAAGAGGATATAAATTTACCCATGATGGTATGTGGTACAATATCGCCGTAACCAACCGTGGTAATTGTAATGATAGCCCAGTAAATACTCTGTGGAATGCTTGTAAATCCGTTTTCTTCACCTTCCACAACATACATTAACGACCCCAATAAAACCACGATAGCAAGTATTGCAAGTATAAATATCCCGATTTTGTATGAACTGGCTTTCAACGATCTCATTAAAGAACTGGATTCGCGGTTGAACCTAACCAGTTTTAAAACCCTGAAAACGCGGAGTAAACGCAGAATCCGAACCACGAATAAATAATGATATTTGTAGAAAAAAATACTCAAAAAAGTAGGCAGAATGGCCAGTAAATCAATTAATCCCCAAAAACTGAAGATATATTTCAATGGTTTTTCGGAACTATAAATACGCAGAAGGTATTCAATGGTAAATAAAATGGTAAATATCCATTCAACAAAATAAAATTCGTCTCTGAAATGAAGATTTATGTACGCAATGCTATCGATTATGGTTAATAAAACACTGATCAAAATACTCCAAAGCAAAGCTA
The DNA here is from genome assembly GCA_022709605.1 of Bacteroidota bacterium. GTDB lineage: Bacteria > Bacteroidota > Bacteroidia > Bacteroidales > Paludibacteraceae > Paludibacter. The sequence goes on from JAKLIM010000015.1 coordinate 12,398, forward strand.
CATCAAATGCACGACCGGCTTTTGTATCGTTTTCGAAAATTATATTGTGTAATTTCTGCTTGATTGTCATTTACGCATTTGTATTATTTTCATTTATCGCATTACAATTTCATCAATAAAAAATAGAAGCAAATCTAAAAACTCAAAAAGCTCGCATTCTGATAGTCTTGGTAATTCCCAAAAAAGAAAAATAAAAAACCTGCAAATAAGGTTTTTCCTTGAAAGTTCTTTTCTTTTCAAACTGACTTACATCAAAAAATAAATACGTTTTTGATTCAACGGGTTTTCCGTTCAATTTTGCGGGAATCCAATCACCATTTATTGTTTTTAATGTTTGTATGATATTTTGATTAAATTTTTTATTTAAGGACTTTTCAATCCGGATATCTTTCATTTTACCTTGTTTATCCACAACGAATGTGGAAACACAAAATCCGATAATTTTATTCTCAATTATCTCTACAGGCAGAACAATGTTTTGATTCATAGTAATTCCAAATTCATCTTTATAGCCAAGATAAATGGGCGGACTATCTACTTTTTCTAATGTGAAAATTGAATCCTTTTTAATATAAAATGAATCAGATGCTGAAATTTCAGGTGATATTTGGTTTAAATGTTGATTATCATAGTTGTAAGTCAAATACACATTTTTTGAATTGTCAAAATATCTCCACAACCCCGATTTTGTATTATTGCTGAAATTTCCGGATATTAAAGTGTCATTTGTTAACTTATTAAGTTTTAAATAAACTCCGTCTTTTCTCTTCGTTTTTTTATCAACAGAATAAACTTCGATAAAATTTGTACTATTTTTCTTTTTAATCTTTCGTTCTTGCGAAAAACCAGACAAGAAAAAAAACAATAACAACGCAATAGTAATAAAATTCAAAGATTTCATAATTCTAAGATTAAAATCAATACTAAATTCATTATCAATACATTAAAAAATTTATGTAAATAAATGTAGTGTCTTTATTAAAATAAATTTACATTCATTCTACAAATTCATCGGTAAAAATAAACTCATCTGCAAATGTAAAAAAATAAAACTTTATCAGGTATCAAAACTACAATAAATTCTTCATTTCGCATTCATTTATCAATTGTTTTACCCCAAAGAGGAAAATAAAATAATAATCTTACATCACAATCAAGCTGTAAAAATCAAAAATCTGGTGTTTGCAAAAGATCACCAAATAAAAAACCGCATAAAACATTATGCGGTTTAAACCTCTGAATTAAAATAAGTTATGTAAGAATTATCAAACTTTCTCCGAACAATTCAGCATCCATTGTACTCCAAATTTATCGGCAAAGCTTCCGTAATAATCACCCCAGAACATATCCTGAAGTTGTGCTTCAACAATACCACCTTCAGATAACAAATCAAAAAGTCTCTTCGTCTCAGCGCGTGTATCGGGTTGCAGCATTATGTAAAAATTATTTCCCTTTTTTATGTTAAATCCCATCGATTTAGGAGCATCGGATCCCATCAATGCATAATCTCCAATTAAGGGTAATTCGACATGCATAATTAAATTTTTTACTTCTTCCGACATTTCGGGTGCGCCATCTTCTGGTGGCACCTCACCAAAACGCATAAAACCACCCCCTTGAAATTCGGTGTTAAATATACTTTTGTAAAAAGTGAATGCAGTTTCGGTTTCACTTTCAAAATTTAGGTAAATACTGACTTTTGACATAATTGATTTTTTTAGATTGTTTATAAATTAAATTTTTAAACAATTAATCAGAAAAAAAAGTTCGTTAAAAAAACAATTTCTTGTATTTTTTCAATATTCCGTCCCTTTTATCATTTTGAACCTGAATTTAAACTTCCCGAGTTGACTGATAAATAGACCGAAAACAGCAATGATAATACCTGTCCATTGAATTAATTCGATGATACTATCCATAAACCACCACGAAAGCAATGCGGTGAATACCGGAATCAGGTTTACAAATACATTGGTTCTGGCTACTCCTACACTGCGAACTACCCATGCAAAAAACACAAATGCTATGACTGAACAAAAAACAGAAAGCATCAAAAGAGCTACAAATGCATCTTTAGTAACTTTCAAAGTATCAATGGTGGAAAAATCGGTAATAAAAAAGGTAGGTATAAAAAACATCAATCCAATGATACTTTGATAAAATATCACATTGAGAATTGAATAATGGGTAGAAATTTTACGAAGGGTAGCTGAATAACAAATGGCCGAAAAAACAGCTACAAACAATAACCCAACACCCATAGGATTGGCATTAAATCCGGCTCCGGGCTTGTAAACTACTAAAAACACGCCACATAGCGAAATCAGAATGCCCAGTATATTGGTATAACTTATTTTTTCCTTTAATAAAAAATAAGCCAGCACTGGTGCAAATAGCGGAATAGTTGAAACAATTACCGACGCCGGTGTTGATTCCACCATGGTCAATCCATACGTTTCGCCCATGTAATAAATAAACGGTTCGAAAAAAGCCAACAGCACAAACCATTTGACATCGACCCGCCGCAAGCGCTGAAATTTACCTATCGATTTTGAAACAACATACAAAAGCAATGATGCAATGACCAGTCGCAAGGTGATAAGTGTGACCGGTTGAAACGAAATCATCGCTACTCTGGTCCATATAAACGAGCCCGACCAAAATATCATGGCAAGTACAATGGCAGTATATATTTTCAGGTTTTGCATGTAAATTCGGTTTTGCGTTTCATGTTTCACGTTTCGCGTTTGTGTTTCACGTTTCATGTTTCATGTTTCATGTTTCAAGCCTGTCTCTTGAGGCAAGAGACAGTTTTCATGTTTCGCAATTTTCTATTTCCTGTTTTCTTAATTTCTTTTTACCAATTTCCCGTTTATTCAGTCACCAGTTCTTTAATTTCCTGATGAATTGTTTCCCAAACCTGATCTGTCATTTTAGCGCCGAGCACTTCAACCACATTTCCCGAAACGAGTGAACCAATTTTTCCGCAAATTTCGAGCGAATAACCATTCGCTATTCCGAATAAAAATCCTGCGGCATATAAATCGCCTGCTCCAGTTGTATCTACACAAACTGATTGACGAGGTTGAATTTGCACAATTTCACTGCCTGATTTGATAAAAGAACCATCCTTGCCAATTTTTACTACGGCTATTTCACATTGTTCGGATATATAATGTAACGCTTCAAGTGGAGTCTTACCAGAATATGAACGCGCTTCTTCTTCGTTAGCAAAAACAATATCGACGTAATTTTTGATAATTTCGTGGAGAAAATCAAGATTAGACTCCACCACATTGAAACTTGCCAAATCGATCGAAACTTTTAAACCGGCCTCTTTGGCCAAAATAATGGCTTTACGAATTAAATCGTGATTCTGAACCAGATAACCTTCGATGTGAAAAATATCGTAACCTGTAAACATCTCAACCTTCAAATCAGAAGCATCAAGTTCGCAGGCAGCACCCAGAAAAGTACATAAAGTACGTTCACCATCGGGCGAAACAAGCACAGTACAGCATCCCGAAGGTGTTTCACTGTAGGTGATGTGAGGTGTAACTCCGTTTTTCAATGAATCGTTGTGAAAAAATTCTCCTACAGAATCTTTTCCCAATTTTCCAACAAATCCGGCTGTTAAACCTAATTTTGTAATTCCATTAATTGTATTGGAAGCAGAACCGCCGGTGGCCATTTTTCGGAACGAATTTTCGAAAAAATCCAAAATTTCCTGCGATTTATTTGAATTAACCAATTGCATACTCCCTTTTGGCAAAGATAATTCATTTAAAATACTATCATTTTCAATTTGTAATAAAATATCTGTCAGGGCGTTACCCATTCCTAAAACTTTTTTCATAAAATTATATCTATTTTTTTTTGCAAAGATATTGCATATTTCAGTAAAACCTATTACTTTTGCAACGCATTTGACAAAAAAATGTACAACAAAATTCTTCCTTAGCTCAGTTGGTTAGAGCATCTGACTGTTAATCAGAGGGTCCTTGGTTCAAGTCCAAGAGGGAGAGCAAAAAGCCGCTATCAAGCGGCTTTTTTTGTTTTTATTATTTTTTCTGGAAAATCAATTTTGAGACAAAAGTAATTCTCAAGTCCAGGAGGGAGAGCAAAAAGTGGGTCAATGTAAGAAGCCGCTATCATACGGCTTTTTTTGTTTTATTATTTTTCTATAAAATCAGTTTTTTACTAATTTTTAACCGCCTGTACAGTATCAATCGCGAAATATTATTGTACTTTTGTGTGATTTTTCCCAAAAACTGCACTTCTTCAAATATCAGTAACGCATGAACAAAACAAATTTTTCAAAATTTACCCCGCACATCATTGCAGTTCTTTTGTTTACAATTATTTCATTCGCATATTTCTTACCCGTACTGGAAGGAAAGAGACTTATCGGTCACGATACCGAGAGTTGGATGTGTATGGCAAAAGAAACTGTAGACTACAACGAGTCAAACGATGATGTTACTTTATGGACTAATTCGATGTTTGGAGGTATGCCAACCTATCAGATAGCAACATCACAACCGTTCAATCTGATTAAATATGTGGAGCAAATCATGCATATTTACCCAAATGCTGTATACTATCTGATGTTGTATTTGATTGGATTTTATATATTGCTGCTGGCTTTTCGGGTTAATCCATGGTTGGCCATTGTAGGAGCCATTGTTTTTTCATTCGCATCGTACAATTTTATAATTATTGCTGCCGGTCATAATTCCAAAGCCATTACCATCGCCTATATTGCTCCTTTAATTGGTGCAATTTTTATGGCTTTCAGACGCAACAAACTGGTTGGAAGCATTTTAACTGCCCTGTTTCTGAGCCTAGCCATTCGGGCTAATCACGTACAGATTCTTTACTACGCACTCATAATATTGCTCTTTTTCGGAATTGTAGAACTAATTTACAGCTTAAAAGAAAAACAAATAAAATCGTTTTTGCAGTCAACAGGCATGGTGCTCGCGGCTGCAGCCATAGCCATCGGCATGAACGCGACGTCGCTTCTAACCACGTATGAGTATTCACAACAAACCATGCGCGGTAAATCGAATGGACTTACGATTGACTCCCAAAATTCGCAACAAGGGTTGAATAAGGATTATATTACTCAATGGAGTTATGGTATTGATGAAACATTAACGTTGCTCATACCAAACTTTAAAGGTGGAGCCAGTGGTGGAAAATTGGATGCGAATAGTAAAACAGGGCAGAAAATTAAAAGCATGGGCGTGCCAAATGTAGAGAAAGTGATGAGCGAAATGCCTCTTCCTTTGTATTGGGGCACCCAACCGGGAACCTCGGGACCGGTTTATTTGGGTGCAATTGTTATTTTCCTTTTTGTACTTGGATTTTTCATTGTCGAACGAAGAATACTTTGGTGGCTGGTACCCATGATTTTGCTTACACTTATGCTATCGTGGGGTAGAAATTTCATGTGGTTAACCGATATTTTCATCGATTATGTACCCATGTACAATAAATTCCGTACCGTATCGATGACTTTAGTTGCAACAGGTTTCGGAATTACGCTTATTGCCATTCTTGCCCTCAAAGAACTGTTGAACACCAAAAGGGACAAACAAAAAATGCTGAAGCCCGTTTACATAAGTGCAGCAATTACAGGTGGTATTGCTTTAATATTTGCTTTAGTACCATCGCTTGCAGGCAGTTTTATTTCGGAAACCGACACACAGCAATTGCAGGGTGACTATGCATTTATGATAGAAACTCTGCCACTCGATCGTATGGCTTTGTTGAGCAGTGATGCATGGCGTTCATTGGCATTTATACTTATTGCAACTGCTGTTATTTGGTTGTATCTCAACGAGAAGCTTAAAACAAATGTTGTCATAGTTCTCTTCGGAATTCTATTCATTGTCGATTTGGCACCTGTTGACAAACGCTACCTGAACGATGATAATTTCTCAAAAAAACAACTAACAAAAAACCTGATTCAACCTTCACCTGCTGATAATATTATATTACAGGATAAAACACAATACAGAGTACTTGATGGCATGGGAAGCATTTTTAGCGATGCCAAACCGTCTTATTTTCATAAAAATATAGGTGGTTATCATGCAGCCAAGCTTCGCAGGTATCAGGAACTTATCAATATGCAACTCGAGGGTGAAATAGGTCAGTTATTCGGTGCGTTTGGCAATGCAAAATCATTTGAAGACATTGCTCCGGTTCTTGATTCGTTGGGTGTACTCAACATGCTGAATATGAAATATGTAATTTACAATAAAGATGCTGCTCCACTCGTAAACCCAAATGCAAACGGGAATGCATGGTTAGTAAAAAACATACAGATAGCTGACAATGCCGATGAAGAAATGAAATTGTTGGGTAATATAGACACGAAAGCAGAAATGGTTGTTGACAAAAATTTTGCTTCGCAATTGCCAAAATCAATTACCACTGACAGTACAGCATCGATTACTCTTAAATCGTACAAACCCAATCATTTAATATACGATTTCAATTCTAAAACTGATCAGGTGGCGGTTTTTTCTGAAATTTATTATGATAAAGGTTGGGATGCGTTTATTAATGGTCAGAAAGTCCCTTACGTTCGGGCTAATTATTTATTGAGAGCTATGCCACTGAAAAGCGGTAAATATGAGGTTGAATTTAAGTTTGAACCAAAATCGTACACCACAGGAAATACTATAGCCCTTATCTCATCGTTATTATTGATTGTTTCAATTGTAGGATTTGGCTTTTGGCAGCTGAAAAAAACCGGAAATTTAAAAAAAGTTTAATTAACTCAAAATTCAGCAAGTATGATTAGTGAAAAAAAAATTCATAAGTATAAAGTTCAACATATCCATATCACATCGATAATAAGCATGGCGCTTGTGCTGTTTCTTGTGGGATTATTGAGTTTGATACTTTTTATGGCACGCGACATAAGCATTCATGTTAAAGAGAATATTAATTTATCGGTAATTCTCGATGATAATACAAATGACACTGTTGTTGCCAAAATAAAAAATTACCTCGAAACTTCAACTTATACAAAATCAGTTGTTTACATTTCGAAAGAAGATGCATTGAAAGATCATATAGCTACGTTGGGCGAAGATCCCAAAGCCTTTTTAGGCTATAATCCCCTATTAGCTTCATTCGAAGTGAAACTCAAAGCTGAATATGCAAACAATGACAGTGTGAAAATTATTGAATCGAAATTAAGTACGTTTGAGGATATTAACCGGATTGCTTATTTGAAAGACATGGTTAATTTGGTGAATGAAAATGTCAGAAAAATAAGTATCGTATTGCTTGGTATTGCCATCGTTTTATTAATAATTTCGCTGGTATTGATAAATAACACTGTGCGGGTTGCTGTATATTCAAACCGGTTTTTAATCAACACCATGAAGCTTGTGGGCGCCACACCCTGGTTTATTCGTAAACCATACATTTACAGAGGAATGCTGAACGGAATTATTGCAGCAATAATATCAATATTTTTGTTGGCCGGAACGATTTATTATATACAATTCGAATTCGGCATTAAAGAATTGATGATTACTCCGTTAACAGCTTTATTCGTAATTCTGATTGTTATTTTCCTTG
>JAKLIM010000150.1 GCA_022709605.1 Bacteroidota bacterium
GAATCTTCGGACATTACTTTCATATATCTGTATCCCCATTGTACTGTATCTCCTGATTTTGAATTAAAGTCGTATAAAAGCACTTCCTGTCCATCAAAATTTTGCGACCATAAACAATCTTTCATTGCTTTTATCTTTGCTGCACTTACATTGTAATCAGAAGATGATGTGTAATAGCCATTGCCAATGTAATAAATCCGTTTGTCCTGCTCACGAATAGCTCCAAAATAAATATATCCGGGTTGACCATCCCTATTTATTTTTAAACAGATTTTTTTATACGTCTGATTAGCAATGATGGTGTCACCATGCAATGTGAAGAGTTGTTGAATAGTGGTTCTAGCCATCTGAAACTGATAAGGATATGATGTGTACAATACCTGCCACTCAGCATTTTCAGTTACTAATGGAACATATTGATTTCCAAAGGTGTTTATGGCGAATAAAATTGCGAAGAATAAATAAATCTTTTTCATAATCGTATCTTTTAAAAAATATATTGAATTAATAAAAAAACCACAGTTTAAATTCGGGTTGAAACAATCACAACGATACTGCACGAATTGCATCCACGCACAGTAGCAGAAGCTATTCCCGTAAATCCTTTTTAAGATAAATCATATCAATAAGTTGTATGTCGTCCTCGAACATCGGGTGGTCGTAATTGTCGGTAAAGAAATTCTTTACCCGATGCGAAATTTCAAAACCACAACGATTATAAAACGACAAGATGGCCGGCGTTTCGCCAGTACCGACAAGCATTGATGTGTAATGGTTTTTGTAGAAATCGGAAATGAAACCGATCAATGCGCTACCGTACCCTTTGCCCTGATATTTTGGGTATGTTGCAATGTTTTTTAACTCGCAGGTTTCGTTATTTACGGGCACTACCACGCACACACTTTTCAAATCATTGTCGTACAAAGCAAACAAGTCTCCATCCGGCAAATACTTTTCAATCATGTTTTCCTGTTCGTCGGCCAACAACAATAAATCAAGAAACTGTTTCTTATTTTCGGTAATTTTTTCTATTTTCAAAATAATAATGTTGTTTGAGGAATTGTTTGGATTTTATTCGTTTTCAGTCGGAATATGTTTGTCTTTGCAGTAAAGCTCCACTTCCGAGTCATTTGCGAAATAGTTATCGCAAAACTCATCAAGTTCTTTTTCAGTCGATTTATAATAGCGTTCTTCTGCTGTCATAAGTTTTTCTGTTTGTTCTATAAATTTCTCGAAGTCTTTGTTGATTTTACAAAGTTTATCGATAGTTTTAAAGTCTAATTCACGATATTTAGGAGGGAAAAGAACTTTGCTTTGATAAGGATTCGCATTCAATTCAATGATGCCAATCCCAAACGATTGATTTAGTCTTTCCATTTCTTCTATCAAACTATCGCTAAACTCAAAAGCTACTAAATAACCATAGTTTGCCCAACTTGAATTTGAAACTGCTTGAAAATAAGCTTTTTTAAGTTCGCTATCGTTATTTATTTCTTTCTTTAATTCATACGAATTCAGTTTGAAAGTATCAATTCGATTTATTGATTTTAAAAAGTTCTGACTTACTTTAGTTTGTAAGTTTAAAAACTTAATTCCAACCATGTCCGGGTGAGTCCATATTTGATTGTTATCTTTTCCGTTCGATTGTTCGTGGAAAATCGTCTTAGAGTAAATACTTGTGTTTTTTAAATAGCTACTCAATAATTTATGTAAATCTCTTTCGTCGTAAGTTTTTTGTTTATCTAATTTATTAACTTTCGATTTAATTGGCTCGGAGGAATTTATACTTGTCGAACCAGTTAGTACTTCAATTCCAATATTCTCTTCATTTTTAGTTAAATAATACCAGTATGTTCCGTTGTCTTGTTTAATTCTTTTTACTCTTGTGTCGCCATTACGAATAAAATCACCTAAAACAGCTGAAATTGTAGCACTTGGGGTTTTTGCCTGTAAAAAGTTATAATAGTTTTTCTCAACGATATTGTTATAAACAGCAAGATAATTTGTGATTTCACTAATATCGTTCAAACTTAATAATACTGCTTCTTTTAGTGTCATTTCTTTACGATTTTATTTTTAATTTTTCAAGTTTTATATTTTGTCAAAGTTCTGAAATCTGATTATGGTATTACCTAAAATTAATCCACCTTCTTTTTTAATATTTAACTGTTGATATTTTTCATAAAAAACACCCTGATTGTTATATTTCTTCTTTATTAATTTTCCAATCAAAAGTGAAAGTATTTCAATAATTAATTTATCAAAATCACAAATAACCTTGTTAATATCATAATCTTCAAAATATTGTTGATTTCTTAGTAATTTTATTTTCCCATTTTTTAAATCTTGTCTTGAGATTTCAAATACATCAAATTTGTATTCTGAATCTTTATTTATTTCGTTATAATTGACTGAATGTGCTGCAATTTTATTTCTAAGTACGATAAGTTCATTTTTAGAGAATCGTTCTAAATATTTTTTTTTGTTTTGTAGTTTGAAGAGTTCAATTAAATTCTGAATAGCTAGTTTTTGTTGATACGCTGCATTCAAGACTCCAGACAATCGTAAATATCTTTCTCCAATATCTGAATGCCTTGCTGGACCTTGCAAATCAAATTTATTAAAAGATTCTTTTGCGAGTTCACTGTCATCAATTATGTATATTGCATTCAGTAATATATTCCAACCAAATTTCATCTCAAAGCCATAAAACGTCATTACATCTACTCTGATATCTGACGCACGTTTTTCTGGATTCCATTTAATAGCAAAACCATCAAGAATTTCCTTTAGAATTTGATTGTATTCTTCAATTAATGTTCTCATTTTAATTTGTTTTATATACTGTCCCAGAACTCAGGACTTTGTTGGTCCATATCTAAGTTGTCGTTATAGTATGGACTGTCTGTTGTATTGTCATATTCATATGATTCAGTGTCGTCGTATTCTTCATAAATTACAATGTTATTGTTATTAGAATTGTTAATTAAGTTATGTGCTTTTACCTCATCTTGTTTAATTTTAAATATTTCAGATTCATAGAATTTTACTACATTTTGTACAAAGTTTAGTTTGAAATTTTTGATTTCACCTGGGTTTTTAAACGTCAATGTTAATGCTTTAACGTATACTTTTTTATGTAATTCCAATAACTCTGGCTCCATTATTAATGATTCTATGTTTACAATACCATTTGTTGGTTTTGAAACAAAAAATTTTTCAAAGTATGTAATAGATTTATTATAATCTGAAAGTGTTAATGTATTTATGTATTCCTTATTTAAAATGTAACATAAATTTTCAATTACTTTTCTGAAAAGAAATTTAGAATGACTGTCACCATTCATAATTGCATTAAGGATCGAAAAGGAGATACAATAGATAAATACATCCAATGAAACTTTGTCTTCGTATTTTGGAGTTTCAATATTCTTTAAATGGTAATTGAATGTATTGATAATATAGCTTTCTGTTTCTTTTTGTTTGTCAAAACTATCTTCAACCAATCTCATTGATTCATTTTTGTCTATTATAAAACTACCTTCATATAATTTCTTCAATTTAAAAGATTTGTTTACAATTTTGGTTAGTTTAGTTGAAAAGTAATTTTCATGAATAATTTCATTCTTCATTTTTTTTACGATTAATGTTAACATTTATATATGTTTATTTTCCTAAAACCTATTTTCCAATAATTTCTATGGTATATTGTACATCTAATAACTAAATATTATTCCAAGTTCAATTGTATTTTTCCCCCCGCAAATATAAACATTATTTGATTGATTTTAACTTATCAAATAATAAACATTTGAACAAATTTATCATATAAAAGGAGATTATGAAGGGTGTTACGGAAGAATGTGTGAGTTTCGGGTGCCTTTAATGGAATTTCAATCAAAAAAAGTAAAATCTCGAACCGCTTTAATCAAATCTGAAAGTGCTTTAATGAAATCTGAATCGTCTTTAATGAAATCTCAACCCTCTTTAGTGAAATCTGAAACTGCTTTAATGAAATCTCAACCCTCTTTAATGAAATCTGAAACTGCTTTAATGAAATCTGAAAGTGCTTTAATGAAATCTGAAACGTCTTTAATGAAATCTCAACCCTCTTTAATGAAATCTGAAAGTGCTTTAATGAAATCTGAAACGTCTTTAATGAAATCTGAAACGTCTTTAATGAAATTTCAGCGGTCGAAACTTGAATAAAAATGATCTAACACGGTGACACGATTGTTAGTAGTTTATTGTCAGGGTGTTGCAGCTTCTCTAATTTCAATACTGGTATTGGGTCCGTTTAATATTGGACATTTTATAGCCACTTTCGTTGCATCGTCGAGACTGTTGGCAAGGATAATAATGTAACCGGCAATGGAATTATTGTCCGAAATATAAGGTGATTCAATAATTTCATTCGTTGATTTTAGCACTCGTCCTTGTCGCGAGAAGTGATTCCCTCCGTCTGCAAGTTGATCGTTGTCATCAATTTCATTTATCCACTCCATCCATTGTTGCATGTAAATTTCCATTTGCTTTTTGGTGGGTTGTGCTTCTTTATTGGTTATGTCCATGCGGAAAAGCAATACGTATTCTTTCATTTTACTCTTTTTTTTTGTTTAATCAGTAAGTGAATGTATACAAGTTCAATAAATTTCCCGGATGAGCTGTCTCAATCGTCTTTTAAGAAATCTCAATCAACAAAAGCGGTATAAAACGTCACTAAATCAAAATTCCTTTTTTAGCCATGACTTTACAATAGAAGAAAAATCCAACGGTTATCAATGAAAATGTTATGTCGGTGATGGATATTTGCGGACCGAAAACTTCCCAACGATTTCGGAATAGAAAGGTGAGAAGATCTAAACTGAGTTTCGAAATAACAACTGCTAACGATATCCAAACCGCTCGTTTGTTGCGGAACAGAAGCAAGGCTCCAGCGATAAGTCCTCCGAATACATGAATGGTCCACAGAAAACTGAAAAATCCGGGGTAATTTGAAAAATATTCAGCTACGTTTCCCTTCGCCGGTATTGAGTTTATGTAATTCAGGTTGTTGATATGAATGCTGACGTAGTCGTACAACCCCACGAGGTAAATTAAAACAAAAAAGAATACCACCAGGAATAGATGCCAGGGTGTTTTGCGCCTGCTTGCCAGTGAAGGCTGTTCGTTTAATTTGTTGATGCTCATAATAAATTTTTTCTACAGTTTCGATGGTAAATAATTAATTAAAAAAAACAAAGTAATGATTTAAGTTGTGGGTTGCAATGCCTACTTAATTTTGATTTTGCGGCACGCATTGACCCAAAATGCAAATTCGGAACTACGAATGTCCTGTTAAATCGGATGAAGGTGCAATTATTTTTCCCACACCGCAAATATATATAATATTTTAATACATTTAACATAAATGACATTAAATTTTAATGAAAAAATGGGTTGTTTGCAATAAATATGCTTGACAACTCTGATTTGCGACGAAGTGGCTAAATATGAATAACCGCCTGTAAAACCGGCGGAGGTTGAACGTGTGCATAAAAAGCCCTGAAAGGGTTCAATGTAGTATAGTGTGCTGATATTGACCCCTTTCAGGGATCAAATATTTGTTAGTTTACTCTTATCCGCCGGTTTCACCGGCGGTTATTTACATTTAGTCCTTTCAGGACATAGATAGTTCGCTTCGAACCCGTCGCATTATACACTCCGCATTGCAAAGCCCGTTGGCGACGGGAATTAAAAAAAAAAGGAAAATTGTCATTCCGAGTGCGTCCGTAGTGAAACGTAGGGCAAGCGAGGAATCTATTCTTAATGAAAACACAAACCACAATGCAGTGATTCCTCATCCCGAATTGTCGGGACGTTACCAATGACATAGTTGAAAATTTAACCACAAAAGGAAACATAAGGAAACAAAAGAAATAATTTTCTATTTAGAAAATTATTTCTTTTGTTTCCTTATGTGCTCTTTTGTGGTTCAAAACTTATTCTTTGTTTACAATGTCATTCCCACATTTTCCCACAATTTATTGGGGCACAATCTCGGAATGACAGCGTTATCCTAATATTTATTCCGTCGCCCGACCTGGATTGCTTCAATCAAACACTTTTTGGCGACGGGAATTAAAAAAAAACAATAGCCCGTTTGATGTTTCCAACAAACGGGCTATTAATATTTATCGGGTTGCGATTTCTACAACCATTTTTTGCGCCTGAAAAACAAAAGTACCATCACCGAAAAGGTAATCATCAGCAATATCGAAAACAGATATCCGTATTTCCAGTTTAATTCGGGCAGAAACTTGAAATTCATACCATAAATACTTGCAATAAGGGTTGGAGGCATAAAAATAACCGAAACCACTGTAAAAATCTTAATGATTTTATTCTGTTGTAAGTTTACCAAACCGAAAAAGTATCCTGTAAATAATCCAAACGGTCGAAACCAAAACGGGTATATTCGAAAAGCGAATTGATATCTTTGATAATCATTGTCAGACGTGGCAGCAATTCGTCGGGGAAAAAGTCGCATTTCAACATGTTGGAAACTACGCGCTGTTTGTCGACAATATTCTGCCGGATAATCATTACCTTTTCCTGCAAGTCTTTGATTTGTATCAGAATATCCTGATCCAGATCGTCTTCGGTATTCAGGGTTTTCGAAAGGTTGGTAATCTGTTCGGTAATTTCCTCAATCATGTCGGCGTCGTATTCCACCCGTGTTTCGAGCAGCGCTGTGAGCACATGAAAACGGGTGGGGAAACTCTTTGTGTTCGCGAAAATCTTCTTAATGGTTTCGTTGAACGACTTCAATTCGGCATCGCGAACCGACACCAGAATTCCGTTTTTGATAATAAACGAAACCGGTTGCATTTGGTAATTGTCCTGCAGAAAATTAGAGTTGGCTACAATGCTGTCTTCGGTTTGAATGTAACGCGAACTCATTTCGATTTCTTCAATCTCTTCGTCTTCCTGAATATAAATTTTCAGAAATTGTTCCAATTCAGTTTCAATGGCTTCCGATACATTGTTTAAGTCGATCCAAATCAGGTTTTTAAGATCAACTTTTTTTAATGTATCTATATTTTTTGATATTTTCAGTTTGCCATCTTCGTGGTAAAATAATCTTAATTCGGACATGTTTTTAGCTCCTTTCTTCGTTTAATCGAAATGAAATTCTTTATAAATTTAATTCCGGTTTCAGGCCTTTAATCCTGAATAATTTGCTAATAATTGGATTGTTTTTTTGTCGACGAAAAACACTTAAGATTGTAGCCTGAACAAATTATTTGTTGTTCATGGCTACTTCAATCATATTGGTAAGATCGATAAAAGCAGTCACGTTTAATTGTTCCGGTCGCTTATCGAAAATCGGGTCGGTAAACATAATGTTTGTTTTGTCTACCAATGATTTAAGTGAATTACGCATTGTTTTTCTTCGTTGGTTGAAGGCTGTTTTCACCACAGTTTTAAATAATATTTCGTTGCAGTTAAGTTTCGAAACATCGTTTCGCGTGAGGCGAATAACAGCCGATTTGACCTTGGGCGGAGGGTCAAAAACATGCTCGTGTACCGTAAAAAGATATTCGATGGAGTAAAAAGCCTGCATCAGAACGCTCAAAATACCATAGGTTTTATTGCCTTCTTTGGATGCCATGCGCTCAGCCACTTCTTTTTGAATCATACCCACCAAACACGGAATTGAATCCTTGTTTTCGAGCATTTTAAAGAATATCTGACTGGAAATATTGTATGGAAAGTTGCCGATAATGCAAAATTTATCGGGGAATATTTGTTTTAAATCAATTTTCAGAAAGTCGGCTTCAATAACCTTTAAATCGGGATAATGTTTGTTCAAATAAACGACCGATTCCGAATCGAGTTCGATGGCCGTGAGATTTGCAAGTGGGTTTTGAAGTAAAAATTGAGTAAGAACGCCGGTGCCGGGGCCAATTTCGAGTACGTTGGTCCGACTATCGAGCGGTAAGCTCGTAGCTATGCGATGAGCAACTTCCAAATCGCGTAGGAAGTGCTGTCCCAAATGTTTTTTGGCGCGTACTTGAGTCATAACTATGATAGTCGTCGGGCATACGAATTATTATTGAGAAAAAATTGAAATGTTATATTACAATATTGCTGTAGTAAGTTATGTTATATTATCTTTGCAACAATATTGAATTTGCTATTTTGTAGCCCGCAAAGGTAACAAAAATTGTTTAATTATACTACTTTTTATTAGCTCAACATCATTTAAAAAAACAATCCCGTTGTAAAGAATAAGAAAATTATTCGAAACCATTGGTCGTTTGATAACGGTTATCATCGATTTTTTTTACCCGCCTTTT
>JAKLIM010000151.1 GCA_022709605.1 Bacteroidota bacterium
AATTTGGTAGGTTGCAATGCTTGTAAATGCTTTTGCATTCCGGCCGATTCGAACTGGAATGTACCAACTGTCAGGCCTTTGCTATAAAGTTGATATGTTTTTTCATCATCAATAGGAATGGTATCGATATCCAATTCAATTCCTTTTGATTTTTTGATGTTCGACAATGCTTCTTTAATAATGGACAGGGTTTTTAGCCCCAAAAAGTCCATTTTTATCAATCCGATTTCTTCAATAACCGAACCTTCGTATTGTGTTATCGAAATTTCTTCGCCGGTTTCTTTATCAATAGCCGTACTGAGTGGCACAAGATTAGTCAAATCGTCGGCACCAATAATTACACCACAGGCATGAACGCCGGTTTGGCGCACTGTACCTTCGAGCATTTCGGCAAAACGCAAGGTATTCGACAAATTCTGATCCGATGAATTGCGGGCTTGTTTCAGTTCAGGCACTAATCTGAGGCAATTGGCAATATTCACCTTGGTTGGTTTACCATCAGCGCCTTCAGGAAATTTATCCGGAATTAACTTTGTCAGTCGGTCGGCTTCGGCCAATGGAAGTCGCTGCACCCGCGCCACATCTTTGATGGACGATTTTGTTGCCATGGTGCCATAGGTAATGATGTGCGCCACACGTTCTTTGCCATATTTATCAGTTACCCAGCGCATTACCTGACCGCGACCGTCATCGTCGAAATCAATATCGATATCGGGCATCGAAATACGGTCGGGATTCAGAAAACGCTCAAAAAGCAAATCATACTTTAGCGGATCAATATCGGTAATCCGCAGGCAATAAGCTACCACCGAACCTGCAGCCGAACCACGACCGGGACCAACAGAAACACCCATGCTTCGGGCTGCACTAATAAAATCCTGAACAATAAGAAAATACCCGGGAAAGCCCATCGATTTCATTACATTTAACTCGAAATCAATGCGTTCGGTTTTTTCATCATCCAGTACGTCACCGTATCTTTGTTTTGCTCCTTCGTATGCCAATTTTGTAAGATAATCAGCTTCGAGTTTTATGCGAACCGCTTTTTCGTAACCACCCACTTTTTCAAAACTTTCGCCAAATTCCTCTTTCAATAGTTCAGGGGAATATTTTTCGCGATACTGTTCTTCTGTTCCAAATTCTTCGGGAATTGGAAAAACAGGCATCATAGGCGCTGAATCGATGTCGTAAAGTTCTACCTTTTCAGCAATTTCAACAGAATTTTCGAGTGCTTCGGGAATATCTGCAAAAATAAGCAGCATTTCCTCGGGAGATTTCAGGTATTCCTGTTTGGTGTACCTCATTCGGCTCGGATCTTCAAGGTCTTTGCCGGTACTCAAACAAATCAATCGTTCGTGCGCATCACCATGATCTTCTTCCACAAAGTGTACATCGTTGGTAGCTAAAAGTTTGGTATTTGTTTTTCTGGCCAGACTAATCAGCTCTTCATTCTGACGTTGTTGTTTCTCAAAAGTTTGGTAATCAGCATTTGGTTTGTCGGTTTTATGCCGTTGAAGTTCAAGGTAGAAATCGTCGCCAAAAACACTTTTGTACCACAAAATAGCTTCTTCAGCACCTTTCATGTCGCCCTTTTCAACTTTTTTGTGAATTTCGCCTCCCAAACAAGCCGAAGAGGCAATCAAACCTTCGCTGTATTTTTCCAAAATCTCGTGGTCGATGCGTGGACGGTAATAAAAACCTTCCATCCATCCCATCGAGACTAATTTGCAAAGATTGCGGTAACCGGTAATATTTTTGGCCAATAATACCAAATGATAACCGCTTCGGTCTTCCTGATTTTCTTTTAACTTACGTCCCCGGCGGGCTACGTAAGCTTCGCAACCTAAAATGGGTTTAAAAATCTGACCTTTGACTTTGATCAGTTTTTGTTCGAGTTCGGCTCTGATTTCAGGAGTCAGATTTTCGTTTTTCAGTTCTTTTTCAATGGACTGAATTTGTTCTTTGGTTTTTCCGTTTTTCTTTTTGGTGTAATTGAAAAATTCTTTGACTCCAAACATATTGCCATGGTCGGTAAGTGCAACGGAATTCATTTTCAACTTTGAAGCTTTATCAACCAATGCCGGAATCGATGACATGCCATCGAGTATCGAATAATGAGAGTGGACGTGTAAATGGACAAACGAACTCATAAGTAATGTGCTGTATTCTATAAAATTAAACAACCCGCTTTCGTTCGAAATCGGGTTGATAAAGATAAGCATATTTTTGAGAAACAATAAAATGTTTTACTCATAAGTTATTGACAAATATGCTTATTTGATTAACTGCTTTTTACACTTGCAATTACCACTTTTTTAAATTTCCATATGTAATATTTTTTATAAAGTAAAAAATAATTGATCATTGATAATTCAAATTAAGGAATGAGAATAATATAATGTAAAATTAATAAAACAGTAATGTGCTGTTTATCTTCTTTTTATTAAATAGTAAATGGTACATTCTTAAATAGTAAATACTTATACCATTTATTATCTGATTTTTTTACCCCAAACCGAACATCCGTTTTTATCCAATCCGGTGAAAAGAATTGTTTTGGTCTCATTTTCCCAGTCGTGGCCTCGATATACAACTAAATGACTGATTGTTTCGTTTTTAAGTGCCAAAGTTAACCCTTTTTTTACATCGAATTTCCACCTCCCATCAGAACCATTCATTTTGCCATTTTTTAAAAATTCCACCGTTTGCGATGCATTAATTTCTGTCGGTCGCAACTGACCTTCGCCCCAAAGTATCTGACCGAATTCAAGTTTTCGGTCGGTTTTTGCATCCTGAATGCGAATAATTTCCCAGTTGCCGGGAATCGATTTTTTATCAATTAATTTATCGATATCGCCCGCATATCTTTCGGGAGAAACCACAGGCCAACCATCGGCAGTCCATTTAATCTCGCGCACATGCAAAACCATCAATTGATTTTCGGGCGATAGTCGGGATTGGTGGGCCATGAAAAAATCGCCTTTTACATTGGCAAAAACGCCACAATGACCCGTACCAGCCCAGCCTGGATGATTTTTGAACTGATAAGGATGAGTCAGTATCGGATAATGATTGATGGTGTCACGCAAATCTTTTCCAAAAAAGTCTAAAAAAGGACCCTCAGGTTGATCTGCCCGGCCAACCCGCACGTTATAAGTCGTCATCAAAGGATCGTATGATGTAAATAGAAAGTACTTTTTTAGCGCAGGATTGTAAATTATTTCCGGTGCTTCTATATTGTCTTTACGTATATGAGCGCGCGTTGCAACAAATTGCCCCTGATCATCCGTCGCGATCGGAAATCCTGTTTCGGGATTCAATTCCACAACATACAAACCACCAAAATAGGAACCATAATGCATCCACATTTTGCCTGATGTTGCATCGGTAATTATGCTCGGGTCAATGGCATTCATTCGGTCGCCACGTTTGGTTTTAACCACCGCTCCTTTTAATTTCCACGGTCCCAGTGGTGACTCCGATTCGGCTAAACCAATGTAAGATGTTTGTAAGCCGAACGCCGAAACACTGTAATAAAGCCGGAATTTATCATGATAATGAACAGGATAGGGAGCCCAGATATTTGTTGCTCCTTTGTTGTCAGCATGCGTTAAAACCCATTCTTTAGCTTCCTGCGGAATGGAATCAAAGGCCCAACCTTCAAACGTCCAGTTTACCAAATCTTTAGAAGATCGAACCTGAATATTCCCAATTTTTACATCCGGACGTTTTTCGCCTGCAACTCTGCGTTTGTGAAAAATAGCATCGGTACTGTACATATAATAAGTGTCGCCCACCCTCAAAACTGCCGGGTCGTGTACATTGTAAGTTCCCCAACTTTTGTAATTTTCAGTTGATGCAATATCACTGTAATCATCTTTCCACGGATTGGAAGATTTAACTGGAAATTGTGCTTGTAAGTTGCAAAAAAGGTTGATAAATAATACTAAAATGATGGTAATTCGATTTTTATACTGCATATTGATTTTTTATTTATATAAACACATCAATCGTTTTTTTCTAAAATGGTTTTTATCTGTTATTAAATTGATATAGCCTTTTCAGGTTACAAAAATAAAAATTAATACAAAGCTGAAAGTGGACAAAACACCCTTTCGAGTGGACAAATTATTGATTATTAAAATATATAAAAAAAGAAAAGCCCAAAAATAATTTCATTCAAAATCGTTGAAAAAGTTATTTCAGCAAGAAATTCGAATTTTAAAAACTTTTGCATCATTTTTTATACTTTCAAATTTTCATGAACCGCAAAATTTGTGTAAGTTTGCACGCAATATTTTTTCATAGCCATATTTCTTAAATGGTCTGATTTATAAATAATTAAATATAAAAAACCTATGTCATTTATTGCAGAAAGAGTACAAATTGAAGGGCTTACGTTTGACGATGTACTGTTAATTCCCGCTTATTCAGATGTTTTACCCAGAAATGTCGATTTATCAACCCGCTTTTCGCGCCGCATTGAATTAAAAATTCCGGTTGTTTCTGCTGCCATGGATACAGTTACCGAAGCAAAAATGGCCATTGCCATTGCCCGCGAAGGTGGTATCGGAGTTATTCACAAAAACATGACGATTGCCGAACAGGCAAAACAGGTTTATGCTGTAAAACGTGCCGAGAATGGAATGATTTCAAATCCTGTTACCATACGTAAAGGTGCAAATGTGGGCGAAGCTCTTGCCCTAATGGCCGAATACAAAATTGGTGGAATTCCTGTTGTTGATGAAGAAGGCTATCTTGTTGGTATCGTTACCAACCGCGATTTGCGTTTTCAACGCGATATGGACACCAAGATTGACGATGTAATGACTAAGAAAAATTTAGTTACTACAACAAGTTCAACAAATTTGGAAGCTGCTGCAGATATATTGCAACAATATAAAATCGAAAAACTCCCTGTTGTTGACAAAGACAATAAATTAGTGGGACTTCTGACATACAAAGACATTACCAAAGCCAAAGATAAACCAATGGCATCGAAAGATTCAAGGGGAAGACTCAGAGTTGCCGCCGGTGTTGGCGTAACTTCCGATGTTTTCGAAAGAATGGATGCGTTGGTCGAAGCCGGCGTTGATGCCATAGTTATTGATACTGCGCATGGACACTCGAAAGGTGTAATTGATACCTTGAGAGCTGCAAAACAACGATATACTGAAATAGATATAATTGTAGGAAATATTGCAACCGGAGATGCTGCTTTGGCATTGGTTGAAGCGGGTGCTGATGCTGTAAAAGTAGGCATCGGTCCGGGTTCAATTTGCACTACCCGAATTATTGCAGGTGTGGGTGTTCCTCAATTGTCAGCAATTTACGAAGTTGCAAAAGCGTTGAAAGATACCGATGTTCCAATCATTGCCGATGGTGGTATTCGCTACTCAGGCGATATAGTAAAAGCCTTAGCAGCAGGAGCTTCGACAGTTATGGCGGGTTCACTTTTAGCCGGCGTGGAAGAATCGCCGGGCGAAACAATTATTTTTAACGGACGAAAATTCAAGTCGTACCGCGGTATGGGTTCACTCGAAGCCATGGAAAAAGGTTCGAAAGACCGTTATTTTCAGGATGTGGAATCTGACGTTAAAAAATTAGTCCCCGAAGGCATTTCAGCCCGGGTAGCATTTAAAGGCTCATTGTTCGAGGTTGTTTATCAAATGATTGGTGGACTCAGAGCGGGCATGGGATATTGCGGAGCAAAAACGATTGGTGAATTACACTATGCAAAATTTACCCGAATTACAAATGCAGGTGTAGCCGAAAGTCATCCTCACGATGTGTCAATTACGAGCGAAGCTCCTAATTATAGTCGTGGAGAATAAAAAAAATCTTAAAAAATTACTTAAGTTAATAACATAGTTGTACTTTTGACCGTTAAATTTTTTTAGATATTCAATTTTTGTATATTCAATTAATTCATTTATGAAATCACATTTTATTTTATTATCTGTCTTTTTATTGTCAGGAGTAATGTTTGCACAAGCGAACGATCCTGTTTTAATGACGATTAATGGCAAATCAGTGCCAAAATCGGAATTTGAATACATTTATAATAAAAACAATTCGAACAATTCTTTGGATAAGAAAACCCTCGAAGAATATGTTGATTTGTTCATAAACTTTAAATTAAAGGTTGAAGAAGCAAAGTCTCAGGGCCTTGATACCACAAAATCGTTTATTAACGAACTGGCCGGATACAGATCGCAACTTACAAAGCCTTATCTGACCGATCAGAAAGTGGACGAAGATGTGCTTCGCGAAGCGTATAACCGAATGAAAGAAGATGTGGATGTTAGTCACATTCTTGTTCGCATTCAACAGGGAGCTACGCCTGCCGATACATTGGCTGCATGGAATAAGATTAAATCTATTCTTAAACGCCTTGATAAAGAGGATTTTGCAAAAGTAGCCAAAGAAGTTTCCGAAGATCAGTCAGCCGAAGAAAACAGCGGTCGTTTAGGTTGGGTTTCGGCATTTCGCACGGTATATCCTTTCGAAACAGTGGCCTACAACACACCCGAAGGTAAACTTTCGAAACCTGTACGTTCTTCGTTCGGATACCATATTATAAAAGTTCACGGACGCAGAAATTCATTGGGCGAAATTTTGGTGTCGCACATTATGCGCTTCACCGCTCAGGACGATAACGAAAAAAATGCAAAAGCAAAAACAACGATCGATTCAATTTATGACCGCATCAAAGCCGGTGATGATTTTGGAAAATTAGCCTCCGATTTATCCGAAGACCGCGGTTCGGCCACCAAAAACGGTGAACTTCCGTGGTTTGGTTCAGGACGTATGATTCCGGAATTTGAAACAGCTGCCTTTGCATTAAAAAATATCGGTGACATTTCGGCACCTATCAAATCAGCTTACGGATGGCATATTATTAAATTGCTGGATAGAAAAGGAATAGATACCTACGAAAATTTGAAAGCCGAACTCGAACGTCGTGTGAAACGTGACGAAAGAGCCAATTTGGGCCAACAGACTTTTGTATCAAAACTGCGCAAAGATTACAATTACAAATTAATGCCTGAAAATCTTACCGATTTCGTTAAGCTTTTAGATACCAAAACCCTGGCTGATTCTGTTTTTCAGGTTGAAATAGCAAAATTGAATAAACCCTTGTTAAGTTTTGCCGACAGAAATTACAGTCAGGCTGATTTTGCTACTTATCTTAAAAAGAATAATTTCTCCGAAAAAAGCATTGCTTCTGAAATAATTGTTGAAAAAATCAATGCATTTTCCAATCAGGAACTACTGAATTATGAAGATGCTCAATTAGAGAAAAAATACGACGATTTCCGTTTCTTGATGCAGGAATACCACGATGGAATTTTACTTTTCGAAGTGAGCAACAACGAAGTTTGGGAAAAAGCATCGAAAGATACTGAAGGTTTGGAACAATATTTTGAAAAGCATAAAATTGATTATAAATGGGAAAAACCTCATTTCAAAGGTCGGGTTATTCAATGTAAAAATAAATCAACTTTAAAGGCTGCAAAATTAATTGTGAAAAAATCGGATAACGATTCGATAGATAAATATTTACGCATGCGGTTGAATGACAGCATTCAATATGTAAAAATTGATAAAGGTTTATATGTGCAGGGCGATAACAAATATGTTGACAATCAAATTTTCAAATCGAAAACACCTGTTGAAACTGACAAAGATTATCCTTATGTATTTGTAATAGGAAAAAGACTTGGTATCATGCCCGAAAGTTATGCCGATGTACGTGGTTTAGTGACCGCCGATTATCAGGAATATCTTGAAAAAGAATGGATTGCAGCGCTTCGCTCGAAATACCCGGTAGTGATAGACCAGAAAGTGTTGGGTACAATAACGAAAAACTGAAATGAGTTAAAAGGTATTTAATAGAAAAGAGCCATTGTACAGTGGCTCTTTTCTATGTTGTAATGCTAATATTTTATTTGAATTATTGTGCAATTATAAATAAACTCTGATGAATAGAGATTAAAATTCCTTTATTCTGATTTATAATTCGTAATTTAGCATTATTTTATTAAAACCAATATTATCTTTGCTTACTGTATGAAAACAAGCCAATTACTGATATTGATTTTTACACTGATACTTGTGACATCGTGTACGCGCAAAGCACCCGATGCCACACTAGATCCGTTGCTCGAAGTTGAAGGTAAGTTTTTGTATCTGAATGAAGTACAAGATATTATTCCGCCAAATGTAACACCAAAAGACAGTGCCGAGATAGCTGAAAGTTTCATTCGAAAATGGATAACCGATGTGCTGCTTTATGAAAATGCCAAAAGAAACGTTGCCAATAAAGATGAAATTG
>JAKLIM010000152.1 GCA_022709605.1 Bacteroidota bacterium
TTGGTTCATCAGTTTTAGATATTTCAAAAAAAATTGCCCTTAACGATTTACAGAACGGTATGTATTTAATACAGTTACAATCGGAAAACAAAAAATCAATCCAAAAATTCATTATTCACAAATAGAAAAAATACACTGAAAAAATTCAGTGTATTTGAAGTTTATATCTTTTTTTATGCAAAACAAATCCATTTTTTCGTTATTGTTATTCATTTCAGTTAGTTTCTTTCTACAGGCACAGATTCCATCAGGTTATTATACAGCAGCCGAAGGAAAAACAGATGCAGCTCTTAAATCTCAACTATCTTCAATAATATCAGCAGGTTATGATGATAATGGGTATGATGGTTTATATGATATTTATAGAACAAGTGATAATTTACCCAGTGGAAAAGTTTGGGATATGTATTCGATGAAAGCAGATGGAACAGCCTCCTATTACTTTTCACATGAATCAGATAAGTGTGGAAGTTACTCGGGTGAAGGCTCGTGTTACAATCGCGAACATACTTTTTGTGATTCGTGGTTGGGAAACGCTTCTCCTCAAAGATCAGATGCACATCATCTTATTCCAACTGATGGTTATGTAAATAACAGAAGAAGTTCTTTTCCACATGGTAAAGTAAGTTCGGCATCCTGGACTTCGACAAACGGCAGTAAATTAGGCAATTCTGATGCTTCAACAGGTTATTCGGGTACCGTTTTCGAACCGATTGATGAATTTAAAGGCGATTTTGCACGTATGTATTTTTATGTTGCCACCCGTTACGAATCAAAAATTGCGGGATGGGCTAACAATGGTTCTGCCGGAGCAATACTAGCGGGAAATTCTTTTCCCGCTTATAAAACATGGTTTTACACACTTATGTTGCAATGGAATAACCTGGATCCGGTAAGTCAGAAAGAAATTAACAGAAACAATGCCATAGCCACATTTCAGAAAAACCGCAACCCATTCATTGATTATCCAGAGTTGGCAAATTACATTTGGGGCGATCGTAAAGGTCAGCAATGGTATATTAACGGTAGTACAAATCCTAATTTGACAAGTCCACTCTCCGGATCTGTTGTCAATTTTGGTAAAGTTGCCTATCTTCAGTCAGCTTCCACTACTATTCAAGTCAAAGCAAACGATCTTACCGGTGATTTAACATTGGCACTTGGCGGAAACAATGCTTCCAATTTCTCAATATCTACAACTTCTTTAACCAAAAATCAGGCAGAACAAGGTTATACGCTAACAATTACATATTACGGCAACTCCGTTGGTATTCAAAATGCAACGCTGACAATTTCGGGCGGTGGAATTGCTGCAACACAAGTTGGCTTAACAGCAGAGTCAACCGATGACTTTATGGCTCTGCCGGCATCAAACATAACTTCAACCGGCTTTGATGCCAATTGGACAACTTCGGCCAATGCTACTGGATATACTTTGGATGTTTTCACAATTTTAAATTCAGGAACTTCACAATCACAAACATTGCTTGATGAGGCATTTACATCGGGTTTACCTTCCAGTTGGACTTCATCGGGTTATATAAATGGAACCGAACTTGCTGGTTTTGTAAGGTTGGCTTCAAACGGTTCAAATGGCGTAATTACTACTCCTGCCATTAATTTGAGTACACCTGTTACACTCATTGTAAAAGCAAAACAGTATGTTAATGATGCAGCAGGTAAACTTATTATTAAAGCAAATTCCGATTCCATTACCAGCATTCTAACTACCAATACCAGTGTGGATTACACAATCGAAATTCCACAAAAAACAGCAGCGTCAACTATTTCGTTTTCGGCTACTGGCGGTTCGGGCAAACGTGTTTATATCGACCATGTGAAAGTTTCAACGCAGGGAATCACGCAAACGCCGGTTTCGGTAAGTGGATTTCCTATGTTTGTGGGTAATATGCTCACTTACAATGTAACAGGATTGGAAAGCGATTCTACTTATCATTACACAGTTAAGCCTGAAGGTAATTCAGCGGCAATTTCCGATAAAATTTCGTTACGTACCTTACTTTACGATTCGCTTAATGATAAATTGGAGACTGATTTTTTTTGGTACACAATAAAGGATGGCATTTCGATCAAAAAATTACCAGTTAATTGTACGATAGCATTATTCGATGCTTATGGTAGAAAATTAAAAACATTTGAAACAAAGACATTGACTTCTGAAATAAATATTTCCATGGAAAATCACGGTGTATATTTATTGCAAATAGTACAAAATCAGAAAATGAAGTTCGTTAAAGTCGTTTACTAATTTCGTTTACAGTATAAATAAATCTGAATAAACGGGTTTAATTGAATGGGAAATTTTGAAAAAAGAAATTGCAGGATCTTACTTGCAATTTCTTTTTTTTGGTATAAGATTATCTGTTTATCATGCAATACGAATAATTTCACTTATTTTGTAACATTTTTGTAACATTTTTGAAACATCTATTTAACTTATTTGTTGATTATATTACAAAGGTTTATAACTATTTTTGCACCAAATTAAAAAACGAAAAAATGGATACTATTTACATTGTAATTGTACTGACATTATTAGGTTTAGCAGCATTGGATTTGGTTGTAGGAGTAGCCAACGATGCTGTTAATTTTTTAAATTCGAGTATCGGTTCTAAAGTTGCACCCCTTTGGGTCATTCTAACAGTTGCCTCTGTAGGCGTTTTGTTCGGTTCACTCTTTTCGACCGGTATGATGGAAATTGCACGAAGCGGGGTTTTTCATCCGGGCATGTTCACCTTCCCGCAAATCATGATGCTTTTTCTGGCCGTTATGGTCACAGATGTAATCCTTTTGGATGTTTTTAACACCTTAGGTTTACCTACGTCTACCACTGTTTCGTTAATTTTCGAATTGTTGGGTGCAGCAGTAGCAGTTGCATTGGTTGATATTTGGAGAACCGATTCAGGAATGCTCATTGAATATATCAACTCGGCCAAAGCGTTGACAATTATTTCCGGAATTCTTATTTCTGTGGTTATTGCGTTTGTTTTTGGATCGGCTATTATGTGGTTGTCAAGGCTTTTATTTTCGTTCAAATACAAAAAAAACTTCAAATACATTGGCTCAATCTGGGCAGGATTAGCACTTACAGCTATTTCATACTTTGCCATTTTCAAAGGTCTGAAAGGAACAACACTTATTTCAAAAGATGTATTGCATGCAATTTCCGATAACCTTGGGATGGTTCTGCTTTACACCATGTTGGGCTGGACAGCGTTCATGGCAATTTTACAACACATCTTTAAAGTAAATATTCTTAAAATAATAATTCTGGCCGGTACAGCAGCATTAGCACTTTCGTTTGCAGGTAACGACTTAGTTAACTTTATAGGTGTGTTTATGGCCGGTTTAAGTTCTTACGAAATTGCATCGGGTGTTGCTGCATCGGGTGGCTCAGTAGATACGTTAATGATGACTCAGTTATCAGATCCGGTAAATGTTGATTGGCGCTATTTGTTTGGAGCCGGTGTTATAATGGTGTTAGCTTTATGGTTTTCGAAAAAAGCGAAAAGTGTTACTAAAACTGAAGTAAATCTATCACGTCAGAGCGATGGTATCGAACGGTTTTCATCGACGGGCGCCTCTCGTTCGCTGGTTCGTAATGCAATAAATATTAGTAAATTAGTAGAAAAAATAACGCCGAAAGTTGTAACAAAATTTATTGAAAAACAATTCAAACCATTATCGGAACAAGAAGTAGGTGATGCTTCTTTCGATTTAATACGTGCATCAGTAAATCTAACTGTTTCAGCATTACTTATTTCAGCAGGTACATCCCTTAAACTACCACTTTCAACTACATACGTTACATTTATGGTGGCCATGGGTTCGTCACTTGCCGATCGTGCCTGGGGACGTGAAAGTGCAGTTTACCGTATTACCGGAGTACTTACAGTTATAAGTGGCTGGTTTATAACTGCTTTTGTTGCATTTACAGTTGCTGCATTAGTTGCATTTGCTTTGATGTACGGTGGCATTTATGCAGTTATCGGATCTATTGCTTTGGTCGTATTTTTATTCTTTCAATTCACACGGATACATAAAAAACGCGTGAAAAATGAAGAAAAAGAAGATTATATCGTGTCAACCGAACATGAGATTGTAGTTAACAGTACAAATCAAATTGAAAAATCTGTAGAAACTACAATGAAAATTTATCAGGGAGTGATAGAAGGACTATTTAAAGAAGATAGAAAAAGCCTGATGAAACTTTATAAATTGGCTGATGAATTTCATGGTGAATCAAAAAGAAGACGTGCTTATGAAGTGCTTCCCACCTTACAACGATTGGAGCAGGGTTCCCTTGACACCGGACAATATTACGTTCAGTCAGTGGATTATTCTTACGAAATTTCAGTTTCATTACGTTATATAACCGAATCGAGTTATAATTTTATCGATAACGCACACGAAGGTTTTAACCAGGAACAAATTGAAGATTTGAAATTATTGGGTCAAACATTTACTTCTGTTTACCGCGATTTCAACAAAATGATTAAAAACAATGATTATTCAGGGTTGGAAAGAATAAAAGAAAGACGTGCTGAAATTCTTGATTTATATGCCGAATTGGTTAAAAAACAAATCAAACGTACCAAAGAAAAAGAATGTGGTACCCGCAACAGTATATTATACCTTAATATCCTGAATGAGACGAAAGTAATGGCAATGAAATCGGTTAACTTAATGCGGGCTCAAATGAATATGTTTTATTCTGATACACACAATTAAGGTTTAAAATGGAATAGGTATTTATTTTACAGAGCGGGTGAGAAATTACCCGCTCTTTTTGTAAATAAGTTCCGAAAGGTATAAATCCAAAAGTAGCAAGCATATTCAGTTTATAATAATTGAAAAGTCCTTTCAAATATAAATAAAGTGGGATATTAACAAAATTTACCCTTCACGTATAAACAAAGACAGGAAATTCATTGTTATGAAGGAATAGTTTTTTGTTTATTTTTTTAAGAATACAAATAATCGTAAATTTGCACTTCAAAAATAAAATAACTCAAAACAGGTTGATTTTACAATAAAAAGAGGAATTCTAAAGAAACAGCAGTTAGAGCATATCGAAACTGAACAATTGAATTTATGGCAGAAAACATATTACACGAAGTTACTCAAGCAGATTATAAATACGGTTTTACCACTGATATAGAAACAGATATAATTCCCATTGGGCTTAATGAGGATGTTGTCAGACTAATTTCGGCAAAGAAAAAAGAACCGGAATGGATGCTCGAATATAGATTGAAAGCATTTCGGCATTGGTTAACAATGAAAATGCCGGAATGGGCTCATCTCAAAATACCGGAAATAAATTATCAAAGTATTTCGTATTATGCAGCTCCACGTACCAATGGGCCAAAAAGTCTCGACGAAGTTGATCCTGAATTATTGAAAACATTCAATAAATTGGGCATTCCGCTCGAAGAACAAATGGCACTTTCGGGAATTGCAGTGGATGCGGTTATGGATTCGGTGTCGGTAAAAACTACTTTCAAGGAAACGCTGGCCGAAAAAGGAATCATTTTTTGCTCTTTCAGCGAAGCAGTAGAACATCACCCGGATCTGATACAGAAATACATGGCATCAGTGGTTCCGATTACCGACAATTTTTTTGCGGCTTTAAATTCCGCAGTATTTAGCGATGGTTCGTTCGTTTATATTCCCAAAGGTGTTCGTTGCCCCATGGAATTATCCACTTATTTCCGTATCAACGCAATCAATACCGGACAATTTGAACGTACGCTGATAGTGGCAGATGAAGACAGCTATGTTTCGTATCTCGAAGGTTGCACTGCTCCTACCCGCGATGAAAATCAACTTCACGCAGCCATTGTTGAAATTATTGTGATGAAAAATGCGGAGGTAAAATATTCAACCGTACAAAACTGGTATCCCGGCGATAAAGAGGGTAAAGGTGGAGTATATAATTTTGTTACCAAACGTGGTATTTGCAAAGGCGAGAACTCAAAACTTTCGTGGACGCAGGTGGAAACCGGTTCAGCAATTACCTGGAAGTATCCGAGTTGTATTCTGCAAGGCGATAATTCGTCAGCCGAATTTTACTCGGTGGCCGTTACAAATCATCATCAGCAAGCCGATACAGGGACAAAAATGATACATCTGGGGAAAAATACCCGCAGTCATATTCTATCAAAAGGAATTTCGGCAGGAGTAAGCAACAACAGCTATCGCGGACTTGTTCGTGTGGGTGTAAATGCCGAAAATGCCCGCAATTATTCGCAGTGCGATAGTTTGTTGCTTGGGGATAAATGTGGAGCACATACTTTTCCTTACATGGAAGTGAATAATGAAACAGCGATTGTGGAACACGAAGCAACAACCTCGAAAATCAGCGAAGATCAGATTTTCTACTGCAATCAGCGAGGCATATCCACTGAAGATGCGGTAGGACTAATCGTAAACGGTTACGCCAAGGAAGTACTGAATAAACTGCCGATGGAATTTGCCGTGGAAGCACAAAAATTGTTGCAGATAACGTTGGAAGGTAGTGTGGGGTGACCCCCAATTGCCCCCTAACCCCCTGAAGGGGGAATAAAGTTAGTATTGATTATTAAAATAAATAACACATCTATAAATACTTCTCACCCCCTTTGTAAACTTGGGAAGTTCCCCCTTTAGGGGGTTAGGGGGCAGTTAAATATGTTACAAATTAAAAACTTACATGCCAATATCAATGGCAAAGAAATATTAAAAGGATTGACACTGACTGTTAAACCGGGAGAAATTCATGCAATTATGGGACCCAATGGTGCCGGAAAATCAACATTGGCATCAGTACTTACCGGCAATCCGGCTTTCGAAGTAACTCATGGATCGGTTTCGTTTCATGGTAAAGATTTGCTGGAACTTGCTCCCGAACAGCGTGCTAACGAAGGAATATTCCTTAGTTTCCAGTATCCGGTTGAAATTCCGGGTGTTAGCATGGTGAACTTTATGCGTACAGCCATAAACGAACAACGCAAATACCGTAATCAGGATCCAATTTCGGCAACCGATTTTTTACGTTTGATGCGTGAGAAAAAAGAATTGGTGGAAATGGATAATAAACTTACCAGCCGTTCGGTGAACGAAGGTTTCTCGGGTGGTGAGAAAAAACGCAATGAAATTTTTCAAATGGCAATGCTCAATCCGAGCCTTTCAATTCTCGACGAAACAGACTCAGGATTGGATATTGACGCGCTCCGCATTGTGGCTAATGGAGTAAATAAACTGAAAAATGCCGACAATGCTACAATTGTAATTACGCATTATCAACGCTTGCTCGATTATATTGTGCCTGACTTTGTACACGTATTGTACGATGGACGGATTGTGAAAACAGGTGATAAAAACCTGGCACTCGAACTCGAAGATAAAGGTTACGACTGGATAAAACAGGAAGTGGAAGCTTAAAACCACAAAGATACTAAGGACCACTCAGGGACACCAAACTTGCTTTTTATAAAGTAATTTTGAGAATTTATTTCCTTAGTAACAAAAATATTTTTGCAGAATTATCTAAAGAATAAGAATTAACGAATTAAAAACACTTAGTGAATTTTTATTGTCACTCAGTGCCTTAGTGGTTATCAAAAATGGAAAAACAATATATCAATTTATATAAACAATATCACGAGCTAATCAAAACACATTCTGCTCCGGCAATGAATGCGTTGCGTGATGCTTCGTTCGATTTGTTCGAAGAGCTGGGATTTCCGTCAAAAGAACTTGAAAATTACAAGTACACCGATCTGAAAGAGCCTCTTTCGGCAGAATACGGACTGAATCTGAACCGCTTGAAAATTCCGGTTAACCCTTACGAAGTTTTCAAATGCGACGTTCCGGGCATTCAATCTTATCTGTATTTTGTTGTAAATGATGCGTTCTATCCGGTTCGCGACGCTCGTAACGACGAACTTCCAGCTGGCGTTATCATTGGCAGTGTGAGTGAAATTGCTAAAAGTCATCCTGAACTGGTGGAACAATATTTTGGCAAAATGAGCTCCACTAAAAAAGATGGTTTGGTGGCTTTCAATGGTGCTTTTGCACAGGATGGATTTTTTATGTACGTGCCAAAAAACGTGCAACTTGATCGCCCCATTCAGTTGGTAAATATTATGCGTTCGGATGTCGATATTTTGGCCAACAGTCACAACCTGATAATTCTTGAGGAAGGTGCAAAAGCTCAGCTGTTGGTGTGCGATCATACGATGGACAATGTGCGATTTACCACCAATCGGGTAACGGAGGTTTTTGTTAGCGAATATGCTGTTTATGAGCATTATAAACTTGAAAAT
>JAKLIM010000153.1 GCA_022709605.1 Bacteroidota bacterium
GACTTCATACGATGAAATCATATTACAACCATAAAATGCGTAATAACCAATATAATCAACAAGTGGCGGAATTGTAATTGTTCCGGTAAGTTTACTACATTTATAAAAAGCATGACTACCAATAAGTTTTACTGTGGATGGTATAGTAAACGATCCTGATTTTCCTCCCGGACAGATAAAAAGTGTGTCAGCATTTTTACTGTAAAGTGCGCCTTCGTTTGAATAATAAACAGAATTAGAGCCATTTACATTAAACGAAGTGATATTATTACTTTCAAGAAAACAATATTCACCCAAATCGGTAAGTGAAGCCGGAATTGATACCGATCCGGTAATGTTCCAGCAGCCGTAAAAAGCTCC
The DNA here is from genome assembly GCA_022709605.1 of Bacteroidota bacterium. Taxonomy (GTDB): domain Bacteria; phylum Bacteroidota; class Bacteroidia; order Bacteroidales; family Paludibacteraceae; genus Paludibacter. The sequence continues at coordinate 361 of JAKLIM010000153.1, forward strand.
GTCACTTAATTTCTTAAGCGTTGAAGGCAATGTGAGGCTACCTGTAATGCCCGAGCAATATGAAAAAGCATAACTTCCCACTGAAACAAGGGAAGAAGGGAGAGTAACGGTTGAAAGGTTATAGCAGTTTTCGAATGCCGACGCTCCAACATGTTTTACTGTGGTTGGAATAACATAATTTCCCGCCTTCAACTGCGGAAATAAAAATAAAGTATCCTGTGCTTTATTAAAAAGTACACCGTTCGATGAAGAATAACGTGTGTTGGAACTTACTACAGAAAATGCCGAAATAGATGAACAACCATAAAATGCATAATCTGAAATTGATTTCACCGTTGCTGGAATCGAAACTGAACCGGTAAGATTCCAGGCATAATAAAATGCTAAATATCCGATACTTACTGTTGTTGAAGGGAATTTTATACTTGTGATTGTTGATTTGTAGGTAAATAAATAAGGATTGTAAAAAGCGTACATCGGTATTTCATTGGCAGGATATGTTGTGTTGATTCCTGAATCGGTACCATCAGTTCCGCTATAACTTTTTATTGATGAAGAAGTTAAGTCGATGATCGAAATTAACTTCATTTTATCGCGCAAAAACGCAAAATCCCGTGCATCTATATTTCCTGAAACAGTAAGCGTTGTTATGGTTTTTTGCTCGGTTTCAGTTATAAGATTTTTAAGAGTTCCCTGAGTGCTTACATTAACTGTTTTAATTGTTTGTGCTGCTACGTTTAATGTGCAAAACAATAAAAGGGAAATAAGTAATTTTAATTTCATGATAATGATTTATTTAATCTTAAAATAGTTTGTGGCACTAAAGATTATGCCATTTTTCACTTTATTATCACCCACCTTATTCATTATAGAGTCGTTTTTTTTCTAAATAATTTTGAAAAATTTCTTTGTATTGTTCACCAACCGGGATAACTATTTTTTGATTTATGTAAATGCGATTGCGATCGATGGCTGTAATTTTATCCAAATTAACTATAAATGAACGGTGTATTCGCATGAATTTTTTTTCAGGCAATTGTTCCTCGAAATTCTTGAGACGCATCAAAGTGGTTATGCTGTCCTTTTCATTGATATAAATTTTTATGTATTCATTTGCACTTTCGATATACCAAATATCGTTTATCAATACCCTAACTATTTTATAATCAGACTTTACAAATATTTCTTCTTTTTCAATTCCTGCCGTCTGATTCGATTTTAAATTTGTAAGTTCAAACCAGTTTTTAGCCTTATTTACGGCTTTCAGAAACGAATTGTAACTGATTGGTTTCAATAAATAATCTACGGCATCTACCTGAAATCCTTCGATCGCATATTCGCTGTAAGCCGTTGTGAAAATAATTTGGAGTTTGTTAGTCAACGATTTTACAAAATCCATCCCATTCAAATCGGGCATATTAATGTCCACAAAAAGCAAATGTACTTCCTCATGCTCAATAATTTCCATGGCATCAAAAGCACTCTGACACAACGCTACTTTCTCTAAAAAAGGTGTTTTGTCGATGTACGAACTAATTTGTTGAAGTGCAAGTGGTTCGTCATCAATGGCTATGCATCTGATTTTCATACAGTGGTATCGTTAAATTAATTTCATACTCATTTTCTTCATCCTTAATAATTAAAGTATAGTCTTTCTTGTACAGCAATTCAAGGCTTCGGCGCACATTTTCCATACCTATTCCGGAGTATTTTGTTTTTTCAATGGTATTATTAGGGTGTTTGCTATTTCGGATTGTGCAATTAATTTTATCGTTTTGTACATCCATTTTGAACTGAACAAATGATTGTTTGCGGTAGCTAACGCCATGTTTGAATGCATTTTCGATAAACGAAACGAAAAGTAATGATGGGATAAGTACTTCAGGAATATTTTCCGGAATTTGAAAATCAATTCTCACTTTTTCAGAATATCGAAGTCTCATCAAATCAATATAACTTTCGATAAACTGAAGTTCTTTCGTAATACTTGTTTTCCCCTGCGAACTGTCATACAATAAATACCGCATAAGTGTCGAAAGTCGTATAACGGATTCCTTTGCTTTTTCAACATCAATGTCCATTAATGCATGGATATTATTTAAAGTATTCATCAAAAAATGCGGATTTATTTGATGCCGAAGTAATGCAAGTTCAGTTTTAAGTTGCTCCTTTTCAATGTCTTTTCGGCGATTTTCTTCATTTATCCACCGTATAATTGTCTTTTGAGTAGTTCCGGCTCCCAACACAAGGAAAGCAATGATAAGGTAATCGAAAAATATTTTGTTAACTGATGTTTGAATTGATTTTTGATTTGGCCTGTAACCTTTGGGCAATGGCATTGTACTTCCAAGTTCCATGGGTGGCAACCCCGGCCCAATTTCCATGGGAGGCATCTCAACAGGATTTCGTGAAGTAAATTTAGTTTGTATCCAAATTAAACTACAAATTATTGAAAATGAAACAACCAGTATGATTCCGAAATATTGGAAATATCTTTTTACAAAAAGAATTTTCGGAACAAAAAAGTAGGTATTGAATAAAAAAATTAGCAGAAAAGCAGTGATTTTTATCCAGTCTTCAAATACACTTTCCCACACAATTATGCCAATTGTCCGGTTTTGAAAATATGGAATCGAATAAATTGCTATCCAAATAATGGTTATGGAGCAAAACTCGATAATATTATAATTTGATATTTTTTTATTTCCGACGATCATGTGTATTTGATACTGAGGCTACGTTTGTTTAACAAAAGTAACTACCTAAAGTTGAAATACAAAACAAAATCAGTAGAAATGCTTATTTGTTAAGTGAAACCGAAAATAGATCAGGCTAATTTTTATGGATGAAAAAAACCGATATACCTAATTCAGGCACATCGGTTTTTACTTGATTTTGAATTGACCGTGAATCTCTTATTCGGCCACCACTTCGAAAGCAACTTCAACAGTTACTTCTTTGTGAAGTTTTAATGTAGTTTTATACGAACCAATTTCTTTAACCGGTTCTTTCAGAACAATTACTTTTCGGTCAACATTGAACCCGGCTTTTTCAAAAGCATCAGCAATTTGAATTGGACCAACTGCCCCAAAAATTTTACCTGTAGAACTTGTTTTAGCACCAACAGTTAAAGTAATATCTTTTACTTTTTCAGCCAGTTCAAGTGCTTCGTTTTTAATTCGTTCCAATTTATGAGCACGTTGTCTCATATCTTCGGCCAACATTTTTTTAGCCGATTCTGTTGCCAAAATAGCTTTTTTTGTTGGTATCAGGAAGTTACGACCGTAACCATCTTTTACTTTAAGAATATCGCCTTTGTAACCAAGATTGGCTACGTCTTCTTTCAATATAATTTCCATACTTTTTCCTCCTTGTTTATTATTTCATCATATCGGTTACATAAGGAAGCAACGCGATGTGGCGTGCTCTTTTAACTGCTTGAGCTACTTTGCGTTGAAATTTCAACGAAGTACCGGTAAGGCGACGTGGAAGAATTTTTCCTTGCTCGTTCAGGAATTTTTTCAAAAATTCCGGATCCTTATAATCAATGAAACGAATACCGCTTTTTTTGAAACGACAGTATTTTTTCTTTTTTACATCTACCGACGGTGGAGTTAAATATCTGATATCTCCATTATTTGCTGCCATGTTTTAGTTCTCCTTTACTTCTTTAGATTTAACATTCTTTCTTTTTTCGGCATACTCGTAAGCATATTTATCCAAACGGAACGATAAGAAACGAAGCACGCGTTCATCGCGGCGGAATTGAGTTTCCAAAGTAGCAATTACTGTAGATTCTGCATCGAATTGTAACAACGAATAAAAACCAGTCGATTTTTTCTGGATTGGATAGGCTAATTTGCGCAATCCCCAGTTTTCCTCATTGGTTATAGTCGCACCATTTTCTGTTAAAATGGATTTAAACTTTTCTACCGCTTCCTTCATCTGTGCATCAGACAAAACGGGAGTTAAAATGAAAACGGTTTCATAATGATTTAACATACTGTTTATTAACTTTTTAAAATTTATAACTTTGATTTTATTAAAGCGGGGCAAAGATACGAATAATTATTTGACTGACAAAGACAAACTTACAAAAAAATGTGCAATTATCAATTAAACAGAGCTTTACTTTTATCGGTATTCATCAAAATTGGTAGAGTAAAATTTGAATGTTTAGAATTTATGTGATCGAATTGAGAACCTTTTGGAGCTGAATTTGTTAAGAAGTTACACTTAAGAAATAAATGAATATGAGTTTAAAAATTGCTTTTTTTGATGCCAAATCGTATGATATTGCATCGTTTAATAATGCAAATAAAACTTACAACTTTGAGATTACCTATTTTAATGAGCATTTAAGTCGTAAAAATGTATTGTTAACAAAGGGAATGGATGTAGTTTGTATATTTGTAAATGCAGTGGTCGATGCCGTAGTTATTGACCAATTAATAACTAATGGAGTTAAATTAATTGCTTTGCGGTGTGCAGGTTACAATAATGTTGATACAAATGCAGCAAAAAATAAGATTAAAATTGTTCGTGTTCCGGCTTATTCACCCTATGCTGTAGCAGAGCATACACTTGCACTAATGCTTACTCTGAACCGAAAAATTCATAAAGCCTATAACCGAACCCGCGAAGGTAATTTTGCATTAGATGGTTTGATGGGTTTCGATATGCATGGGAAAACAGCAGGCATTATTGGCACCGGAAAAATTGCAAAAATATTAATAAAAATTCTTCGCAGTATGGGAATGAAAGTGTTAGCCAATGATTTGTTTCCGGATTACGATTTTGCAAAACAAAACGAAATTGAATATACCACACTTGACAATTTATACAAGCACTCCGATATTATTTCACTTCATTGCCCATTGACGAAAGAAACTGAATACATCATAAACGAATCGGCCATTGCTAAAATGAAGGACGGTGTAATGATAATAAATACCGGACGTGGAAAACTTATTAAAACGCATGCTCTGATTCAGGGTTTAAAAAGCAAGAAAATTGGAGCTGCCGGCCTGGATGTTTACGAAGAAGAAAGCGAATATTTTTTTGAAGACCGATCGAATTTTGTTATGGACGACGATATTTTGGCTCGTTTGCTTTCGTTTAACAATGTGATTGTGACCTCACATCAGGCATTCTTTACACAAGAAGCACTACAAAATATTGCCGATACTACCATGCAAAATATTCAGGATTTTGTTGAAAATAAGCCTTTAGTAAATGAAGTTTAGCACTAACGGAATATCACTTTATAGATTTTAACCGCTAAATGGTCCATATTAATCATTTTTTTAATGCTTTATTCGGTTGAAATTTCTAAAAATTAATGTCTTTTTCATGTTTTTATTTTTTATAAAAGATTCACTTTAAAAAGCAACAACTTTTATTTTGTATCTTTGCATTGAAATGTTTTTATTAAAAACATCCCTATATTAAATTCAAAGTGAAAAAGTTTTTCTTATTTATTTCAATTCTGTTTATTTTTCTTCAGATCGCGTTATCGCAAGATCAGGCCAAAGACATGTACGTTAAAACCTGGAAAATAACGGATAAATTTGCGAGTGTTGATTCGGTGAGAGTTGACACTTTTCATCTTAATTTTCAGGATGCAAATCCGATTGACCGATACAGTATTTCAAATTCATATACCGGAAATTTAGGTTCACCAATCCAGTCGAAAATTTATTTTGATCGTCCTGTAAATAATTCTTTTATCTTTTCGAATGCCTTTTATCCTTATATCGAACAGATAAATAACGCTACATTTTATAATACTAAAACTCCCTTTTCAAGTCTCAAATATTTAACCGGAGGCTCCAGGTACAACGAAGAAGAGCAATTTAAATTTCTGTTTACTGCAAACGCAAATAAAAAATTGAACTTTGGTACAAATCTGGATTATATTTACGCCAGAGGTGAATATGCCGATCAGGCTGCCAAGCGATTTGCCAGTACTGTTTTTGGTACGTATAACGGAAAACACTATACCGCAACCGGATTGCTGACTTATAATAATCACAGTAATTACGAAAATGGTGGTTTAACCGATATTACAAACATAACGAAGCCGCCGCGTGGAATGAAGCACCATGATTTCGGAACAAATATTACCGGATATTCAAACCTAAAATCAATGCAGGTATTTTACAATCAGCAATATACCCTGGGATTTGAAAAACCTGTTGCCGGATCTACCGATTCCACTAAAAAGGAATACATCCCCGTTACCCGATTCACCCATACTTTACAATATGATGATGCGAGGAAGCGGTATTATGAAAGAACTGCTGAGAAGGATTTTTACAAAAACACTTATCTGAATTTAAAGCAAACAAACGATACAGCTGCTTTACAAACACTTTCCAATAGATTCTCGGCTGGTATGGCCGAAGAGTTTAATAAGTGGCTGAAATTCGGGATGACTGCTTACATTGAAAATGAAATTGAACGTTTTACCTTTATGAACGATACACTAATTAACCATAAATTAGAATCGAATACCAAATTGGGTGGAATGCTTTCGAAGGAAAAGGGTAAAACGTTTAAATATAATTTTGCCGGCGAAATTGATTTTATAGGTTATAAAGCCGGTGATTTCAATCTTCAGGCAAATATGTCGGGTAACTTCAAATTATGGAAAGACAAAATTTTGTTGCAGGCGAACGGATTTGTACGAAGCGATGAACCTTCTTATTTCCTACAGCATTATCAGTCAAATCATTTCAAATGGGAAAATGATTTTTCAAAAACTTATAAAACACAATTAGGTGGCACGTTATCAATACCTACACGATCGTTTTCGTTGAATGTAAACGTTGAAAATATTTCACGACAGTTGTATTTCGATTCATTATCATTACCCTCTCAATTTGAAGGTAATGTACAAATACTATCTGCAAATTTAAAATTAGATTTTCATTTGGGTAAGTTCACATTAGAAAATAATGCCATTTATCAGTTAAGTTCTCATCCCGACATTATTCCTTTACCAACACTTGCATTGTATCATAATCTTTATTTTCACGATTTGTGGTTTCATGTTTTAAGTGTTCAGGCAGGAGCAAATGTTCGTTTTCATACCACCTATTATGCTCCATCGTATATGCCGGCCATTAGTCAGTTTCACAATCAGTCGGAAATAAAAGTAGGTAATTATCCTTTGGTTAATGTGTATGGTAGTTTCCATCTTAAACGTGTACGATTCTTTGTTGAGTATTACAATATAAATCAAATGTTTATGAGTGGCGAATATTTTTCAATGCCGGCTTATCCTCTTAATCCCGCGATATTTAAAATGGGATTAACATGGAATTTTTACGATTAAAGAAAAATAAAAAAAGCTGCTCTGGTAGAGCAGCTTTTTGTTACGAAATCTTTTCAATTTCTTCCTGTAGGCTAATTTCAATTCCCTTTTTATCGTAAAATTTGTATTGTAAAAATCCAAGTTTTTGTGAAGCAATAACTTTGCAACCCTTCCCGAATTTTAATTTCCATTGCAATTTCATCGATATTAAACCTTTAGAGATAAAGGCATCAACATAAGGATGAAGGTGCAAGGTAAATTGTTTGATATTTAATTTATTTACTAAAAAATCGATTTTACTTTCCAACTGATCAGTAAATAAAATTGAAGGTTTTGTATGGCCTGTACCATAACAGGTCGGACAAGTTTCTTCAATATCAATATCCATTACCGGACGAACACGCTGCCGTGTCATTTGCATCAAACCAAATTTGCTAAGAGGCAATATGTTGTGTTTGGCTCTATCATTCGACATTTGATCACGCATTCTCTCATACAGTTTCTGTCTGTTATCGGTTTCGTGCATGTCGATAAAATCAACTACAATAATTCCACCCATATCGCGTAAACGCAATTGACGT
>JAKLIM010000154.1 GCA_022709605.1 Bacteroidota bacterium
CGCTGGATTAAGGTGAGCAGAAGAAGGGTTTCGTGATTTTTAATCGCGGGTTTTTAAAATTTCAATTAAATAATGCGAGACCCAACTCGAATTCCGTTTATTAGGAATTAATGCGGAAAATCAAAAAAATATCCCATAAATCAGTTTTTATGCTGATTTATGGGATTATTTTAAAATAATATTTATCTTCCTTAACTACGATAAAAACGAAATAAGTACTCCTGCAGCTACTGCCGAACCAATAACACCTGAAATGTTACTTGCCATGCAATATTGCAAAATATGGTTGGTCGAATCGTGTTTCAGCGCCATTTCGTTTGCAACGCGCGAAGCCATTGGCACAGCACTCAGACCGGTTGCACCTACAAGTGGATTGATTTTCTTCTTTGCAAAAAGATTATAAATTTTCACCGCTACAATTCCACCGGCAATGGATATGGCAAAAGCAATAAACCCACCAACTACAATTCCTAAGGTTTTTGGCGATAAAAATACTTCGGCAGTCATGGTAGCTCCTACGCTCAAACCAAGGAAAATTGTTGCTGTATTCATAATTGCTCCGGTAGCAGCATCGGCCAAACGGAATGTAGCTGAACCAATTTCTTTTACCAAATTACCAAACAAAAGCATACCCAATAATGGAACCGACGAAGGAACAAAGATCGCTGTAACACAGCCCAATACGATCGGGAAAATGATTTTTACGGCTTTGATATTTTTAATCGAATGTTTTGGCGGATATTCTTTATCCATTTGGCGCATGTTGATTTTAAATTCCTTTTTGGTCATTAAAAGATTAGCAACAAGTGGAATAATAACCGGAACAAGCGCCATGTACGAATAGGCAGCAATAGCAATCGGGCCTAACAAATGCGGCGCCAATTTAATGGTTGTATAAATGGCTGTTGGACCATCGGCACCACCAATAATGCCCAACGATGCAGCTTCTTTAAGCGTAAAGCCCAATAATACAGCAACTAAGAGTACCGAAAAAATTCCAATTTGTGCGGCTGCTCCAAACATGGCTAATTTCAGGTTGCGAAGCATAGGACCAAAATCGGTTAATGCACCAACACCCATAAAAATAATCGGCGGTAAAAATCCTGTTTTAATAAGTCCATAATACAAATAGTTCATAATGCCATATTCGTGCGCAATCTCAAACAGGTTTTTGTATCTTCCACCTTCCAATGCAATATTTTCGGCAGGCACAATGCCCATTCCGCCACCCGGGAAGTTTGCCAATAAAACGCCGAATGCGATGGGAACCAACAACAGTGGTTCATAGCCTTTTTTGATACCCAGGTAGAGTAACACAAAAGCAATAATCCACATCAAAGCTACCTGAAAGGAGAATCCTCCCAGTGCAGTCATGTCATATAATTTTGATAATATATCTTCCATTTTTGTTATTGGAGTTTAAATAATACATCATCTTCCTGTACCGAGTCGCCATTGGCAAATCCGATTTCTATAACTTTTCCGGCTTTGTCCGACGAAATGGCGTTATAGGTTTTCATTGATTCAATATAGCAAAGCAAATCGCCTTTAGCAATCACGTCACCTATTTGGACGGCTGTTTCGGCCGAACTGTTGGTCAGGTAAAATTTACCTTCGAGTGGAGCTACTACTTCCTGAACTTCTCCTTTAGGTGCAGCAGCAGGTTTTACATCCTCTACTTTTGGAGCATTCGGAGCAGTAGTATCGCTAAATCCGATATTCACAATGAATTTTTCTCCATTTACTTCCACCTGAACACTTTGAGGTTCGATTTGAGCGCCTTCTTTGCAGTTTTTCTTTTTGGCTTTTGCAGCTGCCAATTCAATTTCGAAATCTGCTTTAGCTTTGCCCGATTTGAAGGCTCTGTATTGCTCAGGATGCATCGCTAATTCAAACAATTCTTCATCATCTTGTCCTGCATCCCAGCCTTTCTCTACCATTTCTTTTTTGAAAAAGTCTAATTTATCAGGATACAAATCCTGAGGATCGCCGGTATAAAATTCGCGACCTTGTTCTTTGGCCAGTGCTTTAATAACCGGATCCACATCGCCCGGAAGCTTTCCGGCTTTGCCCAAAATCATATCCCAGATATTGTCGGCTATCATTGTCCAGCGTTCTTTACCTTTTGTTAACTGCATAAGGTTGAACATGGCTAAGTTTTTCACGTATTGCGAAAATGGCGTTACCAGCGGAGGATAACCTACGCGAGGCCAAACATATGCTACTTCGTCGAACAGTTTGATAAGTAACTCATCGATAGTAATTTCAGCTTGACCTTTTTTTACCAACGATTTATTTACACTTGATAAATTGTCTTTCAAATCGTTCATCAAACTGCCCATCATGCCGCCGGGCAAACCCGAAGCAATAAGCAATGATTGTAATCTGCGGTTCGACTCCGGAATGAAATAACCCAGAAAATCGTCCATGAATTCCTGTGTCAATGCCCTGGCGCGCATGTAAGCGGCCATGTCAATTTCAGGAACTTTAAAACCGGCATCGCTGAGCATTTCCTGTACCATAATCACATCAGCATGACCTGTTCCCCACGAAAGCGGTTCCATGCCCACATCAATAATGTCACAACCATTCCGGCAAACTTCCAAAATTGAAGCAGGCGTAAAGCCCGGTCCAGTTTGTCCGTGGTATTGAATAAGAATGTTTGGATATTTGGTTTTTATATAATTCACAATTTTTCCCAACGTGGCAGGGCGACCAATACCTGCCATGTCTTTCAGGCAAATTTCGTCGGCTCCACCAGCCACCAGTTGATCGGCAAGATGGCAATAATACTTTATGTTATGCACTTCCGAAACGGTTATCGATAATGTAGCCTGCGCTATCATTCCTGCTTCTTTGGCATATTTTATTGATGCAATAATATTTCGCGGGTCATTCAGTCCGCAAAAACAACGGGTAATATCAGTTCCCTGTGCTTTTTTAACTTTGTAAAATAATCGGCGCACATCTGTTGGAACCGGGCTCATGCGCAAACCATTCAACGAACGATCCAACATGTGAGTTTGAATGCCCGCTTCATTAAACGGACGACACCATTCGCGTACAGCAATATTAGGATTTTCGCCAAAAAGCAGGTTAATCTGCTCAAATCCACCACCATTTGTTTCAACACGTGCAAAACATCCCATTTTGATAATTTCGGGAGCAATACGTACCAATTGATCTACACGAGGCATGTATTTTCCCGAACTCTGCCACATATCGCGATAAACCAACGAAAATTTAATTTCTTTCTTCATATTATTATGCTTATAATTTTTTTATGTTTGTAACCTTACCTTTTCCTTTGGTAGCAATATCAATGGCAGCTGCAATGGCAGCATAGGTATTGTTCGAAGGTTCATTGCTTTTCTTCACTTTTATGATCGCAACTTCCTCGGGTAAGTATTTGTTAGATAGCCTGATGATAACATTCCCGATTCCCACAATAAGAAAAAGGATGAAAAATACGGTGATCATTCCCACAAACATGATGGAAATGGCTTCATTGATTGGTTCCATACTGATATATTAATTTTTTGTGAATTTTTACAAGAAAGTATAGTGAGGATTATTAACAATTTCTTACGAATTGTTACAAAAACATCTCATTTGTTGATTAATTGTGCAAATTTAATGTTTTTATTTGATAGATTTCCATAAATTGACGAATAATATTTACTTTAACAATTTTTCAAAAAATAAGCCCGAAAGTTATTGGTTGAACTTTTGGGCTTATGTTCGAAATAAAATTTAACCTGTTATTGTCAATTTTCTTACGTTAATTGATAAAAAACTAATCAATTTTTATTTCATTGAAAATGAATATATTGTCATTTATTCCATTAATATTCATTTTATTGATTGGTCGAAATGACTAGCTTATGGTTTTATCTTATTGTAGATTCCATTCAGGTATAAATCATAATAGTCTTTAATTGTTCCTTCCACTTCACCCATGGGTTTCACCGGAACTAGATCGGCAACTTCATCATAACTCAGTTCTGAATTAAACAAAGTTTCGGTGGTGCCCCAAAGCATGTTACTGATGGTACTTTTTGCTTCCGCTTCGTCCATTCCGAACGAAAGTGCCAGTTCTTTTAACTTTTGCAATTGGAAATTAAAATAGGTATGTCCCATGGCACTGATAACTGCATAAGCTTCTATTTTTGAGTCAGATACTTCGGTGGTTGAGCCAAGTGGTTTAAACAATTCAAGTATTTCGTTCTTTTTTAAAGGATCGAACGAAGTTGCAAAAGCAATCGGATTTACACCGCGATTTACAATAGTTGAAGCGCTTGGGTTCATACGTGCAGTATTTGTATGTCCGCCCAAAACCTCTGAAATCTTTTCAATCGTAAATTTAGGAGAATAAGACAATAAAACTGAACCGGATTGTAAGTTTGCTTTTATTTTACCAAGCACTTCCATAACCATAGGTGGATGAACAGCCAGAATGACAAGATTAGACTTGGCTATTTCTTCCGGGTTACTTGTTACATTTACCTGAGGGTATTTAGCTTTTATCGCTTTTAATGCCTCATCATTTACATCGTAAACAGTTGTGTTTTCAAATGCAATACCTGCATTTTCGAATGCACGGAGAATGATTTTAGTAATTCTTCCACCACCAATAAATTCAATTGTTTTCATAAAAGCACATTTTTAGAAGTTTATTAATACTCGGTTATTGAATTATACAGCAATTGTATTTTTAAAATTAAAGGATCAAATTAAATAAATATCCCAGAATGATAATAAAAAGCGAAATTGTTCCAAAGAAAATTCCAATCAATTTCCAGGTCATTACCTTTTTCAGCAAAGTTGCTTCGGGTAATGAAAGTCCAACTACGGCCATCATAAATGCAATGGCTGTTCCGAGCGGCACTCCTTTGGCAACAAATACCTGAATTACTGGTACAATTCCCGCAGCATTGGCATACATTGGAACACCTAAAATTACTGCCAACGGTACGGCATACCATCGGTCGGCCGACAGATATTGAGCAAAAAAGTTTTCGGGAACATATCCGTGCATGGCTGCACCAATGGCAATTCCGATAAGTACATACACCAACACTTTTCGCACTATATCCCAACCATCTTTAATAATATAAGGCAGTCTGTCAATAAAAGGTGTTTTTTCACCCTGCCAGGCCTCCGATTCCTTTTCAGAATCAGCTTGTATTTGTTTTACCCAGTCGCTCAAATATCGTTCAAGTTTAAATTTCCCAAGCATATATCCGCCAACCATTCCCAATAAAATTCCGCTTCCGGCATAAATCAGCGTTGCTTTCAGTCCAAAAAGTCCCAAAAACATGGCCACCGCTACTTCATTGACCAAAGGCGAAGTGATCAGAAAAGCAAAAGTTACACCCAATGGAATGCCGCCTTTAACGAAACCTATAAACAGCGGAATGGACGAACAGGAACAAAAAGGCGTGATGGCACCGAAAAACGAAGCAAAAAAGTATTGCAGTCCGTAAAGTTTTGTAGTTGTCAGATAATGACGAAGCCTGTCAATTGGGAAATAGGCATTAACGACACCCATCAGCGAACTAATGAGAAACAAGAGAATCAGAATTTTAATCGTATCGTAAAAAAAGAAATTGATGGAAGTTCCCAAATGTGAATCAGGATCTAAACCCAACAAATCGAATGTGAACAGATTTACCAAAGGCTGTAAATAGTAATACAGCACAACAAGTGCAGGTAAAACTGTAAATACTGCTAAAATCAGCCTGACTTTTTTATTTTTTTCCATGTTAAATAACGTTCGCAAATTGACGAACAATTTGAATTTAAAAAAACCACATACAGCTTTACAGATAAATGTGGTTATGTGTTTTTCCTCTTTCTTCTTTCTCCGTCAGCGTTCGACTGAGCTCAAGCCGAAGTCTGACGGATTAGGGGCTAAAAATAAAATATCACTACATAATAAATCCCCACCCCAATAAAAATCACAGAAACTACCCGACGAAACCAAAGTTCGAAAACTTTAATTTGATTGTATAATTTCCCCACATTACCAACTGCATAAGCCAGCAACCATGCGAAAATTATAACAGGCAAACCGGTGGCGATGGCAAATAATACAGGTAAATACAGACCACTGGCACTTGCAACCGTTATTGGTATCAGCATCACAAAATACAATACGCCGCTATAAGGGCAAAATGCCAATGCGAAAACCATTCCCAGCAACAAGGTGCTCCAATAACTGCCTTTGCTTTTCTCTCCAATTTTTTCGGTTAAACCAGATAAACCGGGAAATTTAATTTTTATTACATCAAGCATAAAGAGTCCAATCAGAATCATAACCGGCCCCAATAATTTTTCGCCCCAACCCTGAAACAGCATAGAGACATTCATTTTGCTGGCACCGAAAAAGATGATGAGTGCCAGGCCTGTGTAGCTAATTGCCCTACCAAGTGTATATACTAATCCGCTGATAAATACCCGCTTGCTATCTTTCAGGTCGCGACTGATAAAGCCAATGGCCGAAATGTTAGTGGCCAAAGGGCAAGGACTGATGGCTGTCATTAATCCTAATATAATGGCAGTGATAAACGAATATTGTGTGTTGTCTAATATGCTTTGCAGAATCTCCATTTTTTAAATAATAAATGGTAAATAAGTAAATGATAAATTATAGCAAAGCGTCTATCGTCTTTTTTACTTCCGCTTTTAGTTTGTCAGGACTGCTTTTGGCATACATAAATCCTTTGTCGGTGAGGTCGATGCGTTTGCCTTTGCCGATAAAGAGCAAAGACTGACCTTCGCTTTGACATTTTTTTGCAATGGCTTCATTTTCTTTATTATCCAAATTTATCGAGGTGAATATAATTTGACCTTTTTTCGTTTGTGTTGGATACATTTCGGCAATGGCTTCTTTTGTTACATTCTCTACCGCATTACAGGTAATACAACGACGGGTGTAGTGAAAATAAAAAACTTCAATTTTGTCGCTGACTGCTGTTTTGGCTTTCGTAGCTTTTTTGTTTTGAGCTTCGCATGACATGCTACTCACTAAAAACGTGAGTATTAAGCTGAAAAATACGATTCTTTTCATAAAAGTGTATTATTTAGATGGATTAATATTTCGATAAAACATGTTTAATTTCGTCGGCAGAAGGAACGCGACCTTTTATTTCTACTTTTCCATTCACCACCAATGCAGGAGTTGACATCACATTGAATTTCATTATTTCCATAATGTCTTCAACTTTCGTAATTTCGGCTGAAATTCCATTTTGTTCTACTACCTCACGGGTAATTTTTTCGAGTGTTTTACACTTTGGGCAACCTGTGCCCAGGATTTGAATATTCATTTTAATAAAGTTGCCCCCAATCCGTCAGCTGACGGAGAGTAAGAGTGATTAGTATTTTTATTTATAATTTTTGAGAGTTGTGTATTCTTTTTGAATAGATTCAATAAAGTAGATGTACTTGCATTGTCCCCCCTTTAGGGGGTTAGGGGGCAGTGCAACATCCGATTTTTTCTTTTTTCAATGCAAAAAATGTTTCGAAATAGACCTGTGCTTTTTCCCAGTTTTCGCGGTTGATACAATACTTTACTTTGGGTGTTTCAATTTCACCCTGAATCAGTCCGGCCTCCTTTAATTCTTTTAAATGTTGCGAAACTGTGGCCTTGGCTATTGGCAATTCATTGTGGATATCGCCAAAATAACAACAGTCCAACGAAGCCAGAAATTGTAGAATGGTAATACGTGCCGGATGTCCCATGGCTTTGGCAAAACGAGCTAACTGCTCGTTATCAAGCGTATAATCTTTATTTTTGAGAATCTCCATTTATATAAATTTTTACATTGTTTGTAGTTCGCAAAACTACGAACAATATTCCGAATTAGCAAAATATATTTCAAAATAATCGATTATATTATTTTTTTAATATGATTATTTGCAAAACAACCAATTGTTTTTATCCGTTGGATTAAAGAGAACAGTAGTGGGTCTCGCGATTTTTAATCTCGGATTTCTAAAGCCGCGATTAAAAATCGCGAGACTCAACTCGAATTCCATTAATTTGGACATTATGTGGATAATCAGATTTTTTATTCTAACATAATTATAATGAAAAACGCGAACCGGAAAATATTCTCCGATTCGCGTTTTTCGTTTTTTTAGAATTACAATAATTTAAGCTCTTGTATAAGGATTATTGGTATTACTTTCACGGGGTGAAAAACCGTCATTCATACATTCTTCACCCGGATCACCAATATCAATTGGAGTAT
>JAKLIM010000155.1 GCA_022709605.1 Bacteroidota bacterium
AATCTATTTTATTGATGATCAAAATTAAAGGAGCTGTATTCAAATTTACTTTCTCTACAAAATCTTCATTTTTCTCGAAAGTATCGTATACATCTGTTACATAGAGCAAAATATCAGCATCGGTCAACGCCGAACGCGAAAATTTGAGCATGGATTCCTGCAACCTGTAATTGGGTTTTAGCACTCCCGGCGTATCAGAATACACAATCTGGAAATCATCGCCATTAACGATGCCAAGAATGCGGTGACGGGTGGTTTGCGCTTTGGCTGTAATGATCGAAATGCGTTCGCCCACCAATGCATTCATCAATGTAGATTTACCCACGTTGGGGTTTCCGACTATATTTACAAAACCTGATTTTTGCATAATTTATAACGTTTGAAGTTTGGCGTTTGAAAGTTTGAAATTTGTAGTTTGTAGTTTGAAAATTAGTTGATCTGATTTTAGATTTATAAAGCTATAATAATAATTTTTTGACCTGAAAAGTTGACTATAATAACCCGTATCCACTTCACTAAAAACTTTCAAACTTTACAAACATTCAAATTTAATATATCGATTGCAAAGATACTAAAATTTAAGCACAGAATAAATTAGTGTGAAAAACCATACTTTTTTACTATTTTTGACGTTTTGAATTCAAAATCTGAATTGTAAAAAAACTTATATATGCTATCATTCAATAAAATACTTGAATTATCACGTCATTTCAAATTGGTATTTATAGTCATTGGTGCTGCAATTGTCATAATATCAACACTTTTCACCAACCGGCTTGCAAAATCGCTGGCGTTAGAAGAAAGGAAGAAAATTGAAATTTGGGCCGAAGCTACACGCCAATTTATCCTGATTGATGAAACGCCCAACATCGATTTTATCCTGAAAATAATTGAAGGCAACACAACCATTCCTGTATTGATTGTTGACAAAAATGACAGTTTGCTACAATCACGAAATTTCATTGAACCATCGTCGAATATTGAAGGATTTTACAAAAAAGAAATTGCCCGTTTAAAGAAAATAAATCCTCCTATTGAAGTAAAATTAGACGATGACATACAATATTTTTATTACGATGACTCGCTCTTATTGAAAAAGTTATATTACTTCCCCTACATTCAGCTGGGTGTAATCATCGTTTTTTTACTTATCGCATTTTTCGCTTTCTCAAGTACCAAAAAAGAAGAACAGAACCGTGTTTGGGTAGGCATGTCGAAAGAAACTGCCCACCAACTGGGGACACCCATATCCTCGCTCCTCGCGTGGGTCGACATTTTGAAAACGAGGTACCAGGAAGACAAGCTAATTGGCGAAATGGCCAAAGATGTGAACCGGCTACGCATCATTGCTGAGCGCTTTTCAAAAATCGGATCTGCGCCTGATCTTCAGATTGTTAGCTTGAACGAGACACTTGAAAATGCCGTGCAATACATCAACAACCGATCGTCACAAAAAGTGGCTATTCAATGTCATTTTGCCGATGAAAGTACTTTATTTGTAAAACTTAATGTTCCGCTTTTTGAATGGGTTGTCGAAAATTTATGTAAAAATGCAATTGATGCCATGGACGGTATCGGCCGGATTGATTTAACTGTTTTGCAAAAGGAAAAAGAAATATTTATTGATGTAAAAGATACAGGTAAAGGAATTGAACGAAATAAATTTAAAACTATATTTACGCCGGGCTTTACAACCAAGAAAAGAGGTTGGGGACTTGGGCTTTCGCTGGCAAAACGCATCATTGAAGAGTATCACGGAGGGAAAATATTCGTTAAACAATCGGAATTACAGGTAGGTACTACCTTTAGAATCTGCTTAAAAACATAATTAACAAACATATTTTCCACCTGAAATACAGATAATTAGACACATAAATGTTATTTTTAGCAAATTTAGGAGAAAGTGTTTTGTAATAAGCACTTTTTTTGTACCTTTGTCCCGCTTTAATTTTAAAGGTAAACCCATGTCGAAATTCGGTGAATATAACGTCATATTAAAGGATTTAACAACTGAATCCAGGGTATTGGAATACAACCTTGATGACGCGTATTTCAAAAAAATCGATAGTCCTGAACAAGAGGTTCAGAAAGGAAATATCAAAGCAACAGTTACAGTTCAGAAAAAACTGAAAACATTTGAACTTCAATTTGTAATTGATGGAATTATAAATATTCAATGTGACCGTTGCCTTGACGAAATGGAACAACCGATTCATTACAAAGAAAAACTTCAGGTGAAATTTGGCGACAAATTTTCGGAAGAAAATGAAATTGTAATTATACCTGAGTCAGAAGGGTCAATAAACATTGCCTGGTTTTTGTACGAATTTATTGTACTGAATATTCCGCTGAAGCACGTTCATGCACCCGGCGAATGTAACAAAACCATGGTCACTAAAATGAGACGTCACATAAGTCATCAAAAAGATGATACCGATGATGAATCGTCTATTGACATTGATGATGATAATGATTTCACAGTTGAAGATAATTCGGCAGACCCGCGATGGGAAAGTTTACAAAATATTATAGATAACAATTAAATAAAAATTCAATATGGCACATCCTAAGAGAAAAATTTCGAAACAAAGAGCAAGAACGAGAAGAACTCATTATAAAGCTGTAGCTCCAACATTAGCAATTTGCCCTAATTGTGGTGCGGCTCATATTTATCACACTGTATGTGGTGAATGTGGATACTACAGAGGTAAATTAGCAATCGAAAAACTTGCTGCTGTATAATAAGTTACAGTACATTTTTTTTGTATTTTTTATAAAAGATACCTGAAAGCCCTGAGTTCAACGCTTTGGGCTTGATTTTTTTAATTCAAAATTTTTATGGAAAAAATTAATGCAGTTATAACCGGAATTGGCGGATATGTGCCCGAGTATATACTTGACAATCATGAGCTAAGCCGTATGATGGATACCAGCGATGAGTGGATAACCACGCGTGTTGGCATCAAAGAACGTCGCATTCTGAAAGAACCACATAGCGGACCATCACTTATGGCCGTAAAGGCAGCCGAAGAATTGTTCTCGAAAACCGGAACGAAACCCGAGGAAATTGATTTAATAATCGTTGCAACTTCAACCGCTGATTATATTTTTCCTTCGTGCGCTTCAATAGTTGCCGAAAAGCTGAATATCAAAAACGCACTGGCTTTCGATTTACAAGCTGCTTGTTCAGGTTTTATTGTAGCTTTGGATAACGCCGCAAGTTTCATTGAATCAGGAAGATACAAAAAGGTACTTGTTTTTGGTGCCGAAAAAATGTCTTCAATAACCAATTATACCGATCGCACCACTGCACCATTGTTTGGCGATGGTGCTGCTGTTGTATTGGTGGAACCTACCACCGAAAAAACAGGTGTAATGGATTCAATTTTGCGTACCGATGGAATTGGTGGTTCACACTTGATGTTAAAATCCGGTGGTTCAGTCAATCCATCTACCTACGAATCAATTGATAAAGCAGAACATACAGTTTATCAGGAAGGTCAATATGTTTTTAAACACGCTGTAACCAATATGGCCGGCGTATCGGGTGATATTATGGAAAAAAACAACTTAAAAGCTGAAGATATTGCCTGGCTCATTCCACATCAGGCAAACCTGCGGATTATCGATGCTGCTGCCAACCGTACGGGTGTGGATTACAGCAAGGTAATCATCAATATCGACCGGTTTGGCAATACTTCTGCCGCAAGTATTCCGCTTTGTATGTGGGAATATGAAAAGAAATTCAAGAAAGGTGACAATCTGATATTAACCGCTTTCGGTGCAGGTTTTACCTGGGGTGCGATTTGGTTGAAATGGGGATATTAAGAAAAGAACAAAGAGTAACCCCGATAGCTATCGGGGCAAAGAGTAAAGACAAGATTCAAACTTTTTCATAACGTTTTTATAGTACTAAAAAAACCGGAGTTTAAAACTCCGGTTTTTTTTATATTCAATTGTAAATTGAATAATTGTAAATTATTTTAGTTCGTCCGATGTATATGCTTTAGGCAATTTACGAAGATTATACTGCGAGGCCATAATTTCACCGTAAGCGCCTGCTGAACGTAAAGCAATGATATCGCCTCTGTGAGTTCCGTTCATCATGTAGTTTTTGACAAATGTATCCGACGATTCGCAAATTGGACCTACCACATCATATTCTTCATCGGGCAAAGCAGATGAGAGGTTTTCGATGCGATGGTAAGCCTGATAAAGTGCCGGACGAATCAGTTCGGTAAAGCCGGCATCCAAAATAACAAATGATTTTGAAGTCCCCACTTTAACATATAAAACCTTAGAAATAAGGCTTCCACATTGCGCTACAATTGCTCTTCCTATTTCGAAATGTAATTTTTGATGTGGTTTCAATATTAAATGCTCGCGAAATACTTTGAAATAACTTTCGAAATCCGGAATCGAAAAATGATTTGGATGTTCATAATTAATCCCTAATCCTCCACCCACATTGATATGATCTAGTACAATTCCACGGGCATCAAATGTTTCCTGAATTTCGTTTACGCGTACGCAAAGTCCCTGAAACGAAGTCATATCAGTAATTTGCGAACCAATATGAAAATGAATTCCGATCAGTTTAACGCTCGTCAAAGTAAGTGACAGATCAATTACTTTATTAATTTCCGACATATTGATCCCAAACTTATTTTCGCTAAGTCCGGTAGTGATATAATGGTGAGTATGAGCACTTACATTGGGATTAATACGCAAAGCTACCTGTGCGGTTTTTCCTTTTTTTCCGGCCAACTCGTCAATCACTTCCAATTCGGGAATCGATTCCACATTGAAACAAAAGATATCATTATCGAGCGCCAGATTAATTTCCCAGTCGGCTTTACCAACACCGGCAAATACTATTTTCGAAGGAGCAATACCGGCATCAACAGCCGCCTGAACTTCACCTCCACTTACACAATCGGCACCCAAACCCGCATTCTTTATCACTTCAAGCACACTCGTATTCACATTGGCTTTCATAGCGTAATGTACTACGAAGTCTGATTTTGCACTTTGTGTTTTCACTTCGGCAATTGTAGAACGAAGCAAATCTAAATCGTAATAATAAAATGGAGTCTGAATATCCTGAAACTTACTCAGCGGATAATTAGCTTTAATCATATTTTTATTTTAATCACATTAAATATCATGTGATTATATTTGTATTAATTAGTAAAAAGAGAATTACTTAACGCTACCAATGCGCGTTTTTTATCTTCGGCATGTATCAGCAACGAAACGTTATAATTGCTACCGCCATACGAAATCATTCGCAAAGGAATGTCTTTAAACGCATCAACAATTTTAGTCTGGAATCCAACGTTTTCGCTGGGAAGGTCGCCAACCACACAAATAATTACCATGTTCGAATCAACGGTTACAGTGCCTAATTTTTTGAGGCTGTTCAGAATTTCATCCAGTTTTTTCGTATTATCAATGGTTACCGACACTCCAACTTCGGAGGTTGTGATCATATCAATCGACGTTTGATATGACTCGAAAATTTCGAAAACTTTACGTAAAAAGCCATGTGCAAGCAACATACGACCCGATTTTATTTTTATGGCCGTAATACCATCTTTAGCCGCAACCGCCTGAATTTTTCCTTTTAACCGTTGTACCGAAATTATTGTTCCTTTAGCAGCCGGATCCATTGTGTTCAGCAATCGAACAGGAATATTATTCAGTTTGGCAGGTAAAATACAGGTAGGATGTAATATTTTTGCACCAAAATAAGCCAATTCGGCAGCTTCTTCAAAATGCAGGTAAGGAACCGGTTTTGTACCTTCTACAAAACGCGGATCGTTGTTATGCATTCCGTCAATATCAGTCCAGATTTGAATTTCCTGTGCCTTGATGGCAGCTCCAACAAGCGACGCCGAATAATCGCTGCCGCCACGTTGCAGGTTATCAATTTCGCCATAAAAATTGCGGCAAATATAACCCTGTGTAATAAAATATGTTGTTCCTGAATTTTCTTTCAATAATTCATTTAGTTTTTCGGCAATAAACGAAGTATCTGGTTCTGCATTTTTATCAATTCGCATATAATCCAATGCCGGAAGAAGGATGCTGTCTTTGCCTGTTTCGAGCAAATATAAATGAAACATGTTGGTTGACAGTAATTCACCCTGCGCAAGAATTGCTTTTTCTTCGAATAATGTAAAAACAGATTTCGAAAAAGAACGTAAAAATTCGAAATGCAACATAATCACTTTTTTTGCTTCCGATTTAAATTGATCAGTCGAATAAAGCTCATCAATAACATCGAAATACTTCTGTTCGAGCGCATTAATACGTTCTAAAGCACCCGATGTATTGCTTTTGTAGAAATAATCGGATATTTCAACTAAACTGTTAGTTGTACCCGACATAGCCGACAACACGACAATCTTTTGTTCACCATCACAAATTAAAGCTGCAACATCTCTCATGCGCGATGCTGAACCAACCGATGTTCCTCCGAATTTTAAAACTTTCATCTATGTAAATTTAAATTATTTATAAGTCAAAAAAAATAATGCTGCGATATTACTTTTAATACAATTCAGGTTTGAATATTAATCAATTATAATATTAGGGACTGCAAAAATAATAATTTTTTCCCAATTTTACCCCACACAAAATATCGAAATTTTCAATACCTTTGCAAAACAGTACGATATAAAACTGCTGCAATGAAAAAAAAGGAAACACCATAACAGGCATTTCCTTTTTTTTGGGTGGGAGACGGGGCTCGAACCCGCGACCTTCGGAACCACAATCCGACGCTCTAACCAACTGAGCTACAACCACCGTGTTTTGCGGTTGCAAAGATAGCACAGCAATTGTAAATGTGCAATATCTTTTGAATAAAAAAACGACAATTTTATATGTTGTTGAATATCAATCTATAAACTTTGAAATATAATGGAACTTTTTCTCTCAAACGACAATATTGAACGCCAAATTAAGGATATCAAGCAAAATATAGTGCTTTCGATGAACGGAATTGTATCGGAACAGATGAATAAAAGCGGCATTTTTTACAAAAAAAATTATGGAGTTTCAATTCCACGCATTCTCGAAATTTCGAAATTGTATAAACCCGACCATAATATTGCCGAACGATTGTGGGCAATGAGGATTCGTGAAACCATGATGTTGGCACTGCTTATTGAACCGATTGAAAATTTCGCTTACCGGTTGGCAAAAAAAAGAATCGGCGAAATCGAACAACTTGATTTAGCTGAATTCTCCTCCATGTATTTTTTCAGCAAATTACCTTATTCCAATGAGTTATGCCTCGAATGTGTTTTTTCGGATCATGTTTGGACGCAAATTACGGGCTTCATGATCGGTGCAAGAATCAAAGATATTTTAAATGAAAAAGAAATTATATCGCTGATTGACAGAGCAATGGATCTTTCAACAACGACAGAATATCAACTACACAAGTCAATTTCGACCTGTTTAAGCAGACTTTGCCGGATTGATAAACACATTGCTCAAATCATATCGGTTAAAATTAAAAATTTTAAAACCGCTGAAAGCGCAGGACAACAATATATTCACGAAACTGTAACGCAGGAAATCAATTTTTTAAACCCAATCTAAAAAAGTTTCCATAAAATTTTGTACCTTTGTTGGTCAACTTAAAATAGGATGAAAGACACAAACACTTTTGAATCGGTTAAAGCTACTTTTACGGAATATCTTGTTAAAAATCAGCACCGTAAAACGCCGGAACGATTTGCAATTTTAGAACATATCGCTGAAATTGACGGACATTTTACAGCCGAAGTATTGTATAAAAACATGCAAACCAATTTTAGAGTAAGTTTAGCATCGGTTTACAACAACCTCGATTTACTCACAAAAACAGGATTACTTACCAGGCATCAATTTGGCAGTCATCCGGCCGAGTATGAAAGAACATTCCACACGAATGTGCATCATCATTTGGTTTGTTCCAATTGCGGAAAAATTAAAGAGTTTACCGATAAAAATTTGAAAGAAACGATCGAGTCGAAAAATTTCAATAATTTTTTACCGACTCATTTCACACTTTATATATATGGATATTGCAATAAATGTAAACACATTATGTGATTTACCATTTATCCCGATAGCTATCGGGGTTACAATTTACATTGTAAAATAAATTTTAAAAGAATAAAAGTATCCTGAAATCTAGAATTTCCGAATTTTACATTAAAATTCAGAAGAAGAAAATAAATTATAACAATTTA
>JAKLIM010000156.1 GCA_022709605.1 Bacteroidota bacterium
ACAACAATACAAAACAGAAACTACTTGGGATTATAATCAATTGACTATCTTTGATTTATAACCGGACAGTAGTGATTTGAAATATTATAAATAGTATTTCCACTTATGGTTGTTAAATCTAAATTACCCCAGGCAATTAATCCGTAAATAGCTGGATTCGAAGCTGATGCAGTTTTTAAACTGTGGATTGTATTATTGATAATATTATTTATCCCACGAGTTGAAACTATTCCGCGAGTGTACGCAAATTGAATATTGGCTGTCGAATTTACCGTACCATTTGTCAAATTGGCAATCAGGTTGTTCGAGATTGTGTTAACACCTGTCCCGTTCAAATAAATTGCACGTAAAGATTGTGGTGCTGTTAATGACTGAGAATTTGAATGAATGCTGTTTGCAACTGTGCTACTTCCAATTGTGTTGTTGCTAATTGTGGTAGTACCAGCCTCAAGAGTTTTATATATCCCATAAAAGTTTGATGCTGAATCCGGTAAATTATTATAAAGCGTAATTGATCCAATCGAGTTATTTTCGCAACTTATTGTACCTGTACCTGCTAACTTTATGCCGTAAAAATCCATGGTTGATCCGCCGGTAACTGATATAGAACCATTGTCGGTACTTGTACCAATATTATTCCCAGTTGTTGTTCCGATATTTACATTTCCTCCTAAAATATTGATTGCTGTCCAGGTTGCATCGCCCGAATTACTCCAGTTGATGTTTTTTATTGTGTTACCTTGAATAGAAGAAGTGCCAACCATGTCATCATTCAGTTGGATTGCTGTATAAACGTTGTTTCTTGCCGATGTTTTGGTTAGCGAAGTACCTCCGCACAAAGCTGATTTACCACCAATGTAATTGTTTGTAATTGTATAATTGCTACCATCTTCAATTTTTATTGCACCAAACTTAACAATATTTTGAGTTGGAATAAAATCATTTTGTTCAAAGAAACTATTCGTCGAAATTATCCAATCGGTATTGTGTTGAAAAAGATAAATGCCGTAGGATGATAATCCTGAATTATAAATATCATAAATATTGTTGTTGCTGATTACATTTCCACTGTTGGGTTTCAATGGTGTTCCATCTGAAAAAATAGCGTTAGTTGGTCGGCTGGTTGCACTGGTTATATCATTATTCTCAATGGTATTATCATCGTTCCCTGTTGAATATGTAGTAGTTGCGAAAAGTATTACACCAAAATAATAGTTCGTTGAAGCACCCTTAATTGTAGAATATTTTACAGTATTTCCGGATGCATCATTTATAAACCGGAGGGTTGAAGTGAAATTTAAATTAGAAATGCTTAAATTTGAAATTATTAAACTTTTCGTGGTACCTTGAGCATTCACACGTCCATCGATAACTACATGATCTGCTCCATTTAAATCGATAAGGGGAGCATCAAGATTTCCACTAACTGAAATGTCTGATGATGTAGGATATATTTTTATCGAACTGTAATCAGAAGTGCCGCCACTACCGGTGTATCCACTCTGATAAAGTTCAGTAAGGTTAGTGGTAATTTGCAATTCAATTTCGCCGGTAATAGTTCCTGCATTGATCGCATCGAATGCATCTTTTAAAGTAGTGTAATTTGCACTTGTACCTACTGTTTTCACAGTTTGGGCCAACAAGTTTAAATTAATTGACAATATAAATAGAATTGGCAATGCGAAAAACCTGATCTGTTTTGTTACATTAAAGTTCATTTTTAATTATATTATAAAATTTATAAAATAAATAATATCAATATCTTAATTAACTAAATTGTAAACAGAGGTATTTTTTCGGCATCAAATTAATTAATAAACTGTAATAATTTCCAAGTTATAGTTATTATAAATTGGAAAAAATAACAAAATTATTTAATTTGAAGTTATGCTTTAGGGGGAGTAATCAAATTGTGTCAAAAAAATGAATATAAAAATAAACATCAAAAGCACAATAATTGACAAAGATAGTATTTTATATTTACATATTTAACACTAAATCTTGACAAAATTAAAAAAATACACATAATCTGTGATAAAAATGAAATTAATTATTTTCTATAAAATCAGAATTAGGTGTAATTCATTAATTTAATAAAAATTTACACATTTTATTATTTTAATGTATATGTATAATTATTTGATATTGAATAAATTATATAATTTAAAACTACATATTAAGTTAGTTTTATCAATTTGATTTTTAATTGCAATCTGCTTATTCAGAATCTCAAATAAACTTCTGTTATGTAACCTAATAAGAAAAAAAAATATATATTGAGAATAAATTGAATTAATTTTACACTTTTATGTAGTCAAATAAAGGAGGTGTTTAAAAATAATTTAAGCAAGTGAACATGAATTATTTGAAATAAACATGTTTTTTTCATTGTCCAAATCAGGGAAAATGAGAATTTGAATCAAAGCAAAATCTCACAAAAAAATATCCTATATTGCAAAAAAAAAACCGATTGATAATTTTAGAAATTACCAACCGGTTCTTTTGAACTTTTTTTCAAATAGAATTATTTCACAAACTCCTGATATGGATTATGCTTATGTTCTCTATCCTTCACTACCAGTGTTGTAGTAGGTGCTTTCGATTTCATGTTAAACAAAATATCATGACCTACACAAAGTCCGAAAGAGATATTCAGCTCAGTATTGTTAATAGCCAGAAAATCAGCCTGCCCGGCCGGATTGCACGAAGTACCCTTTACAGTTTCATCATCAAGCATATCCGAACCTTTAATTTTAGCATATTTGCAGTCCACTGTATAAACCTCAAACTGATCCGAAAGGCGTTCTTTTAAATTCATCGCTTCACGAGTCATTCCTACACAATGCGCTATACCAATGCGTCTTATACCTGTATTGGCGGCAAATAATTTCAATTCCTCTACACGATTCTGCCCCATCAACAACGAATCCTCAGCTGCCCGCATTAACTTTAAGTCCGAGTTTGAATAAAGCTCCTTTAGATTTTCCATTTAAAGAATTATTTTGATACTATAAAATTTTGATCTACGCTCATTCTCTCTCCTTTGGAGAGGATTAGGGAGAGGTGTTATATTTCTTTCGAAATCGTAATTGCCGCAATCGTTCCATCGGCCACAGCAGTGGTAATCTGACGATATTTTTTACTAATAATATCGCCAACTGCATAAATATCAGGTAGATTGGTTTGCATATCTTCGTTGGTTTTTATGTAACCCCATTTATCCATTTCAGGTAAAGTATCGCCCAGCACAGCGATATTCGATTTGAAGCCGATAAATACAAAAACACCATCGGCAGCAAGCTCTTTCACTTCTTTCGTTTTCAAATCTTCGAGTATGGTAATCATTTTACCATCACGTTTCTCAAATCGGCGAGGTTCGTGTTCGTACATCACTGAAATTTTTTCGTTGGCCTGAAGTTGCTCAATAGCTGTTTGGTTGGCTGTGAGTTTATCAAACTGATGAATCATGATTACTTTGCTGGCAAATTTGGTGATAAATAAAGCTTCTTCAACCGCCGAATTTCCACCTCCAATTACAGTCACTTCTTTGTCAACAAAATATTTAGCATCGCAGGTGGCACAATACGAAATTCCTTTTCCTTTGAATTCATTCTCGCCCGGCGCATTCATGGTATTTGGTGTTGTTCCGGTGGCAATGATGATCTTTTTAGCTTTGATGGTTTCTGATTCATCAATTACAATTTCTTTTTTTGCCAAATCTACCGAAGTTATATCCACAGCAACTTTAAAATCAATACCGGTGTGTTTTGCTTGTTCGCTCATGTAGTGTGCCAACATAAATCCGGGCTGTGGTTGCTCAAAACCGGGATAATTGGAAACCTGATGCGTGATGCCCATGTAACCGCCCGGAAGTGCAGGATCAATTAGCACGGTTTTAATTTTGGCCTGTCCAAGGTAAATTCCGGCTGTCAATCCGGCAGGACCGCCACCCAAAATAGCCACATCATATTCCGAAACTGTCTTTTTCTGATTGGATTTGATCGCTTTTACTTCATTCGCAGTCAGCATTTTATCCAAACGCTCTACAATTTCAGATTTTTTTATCCCACCGCTTATAGTGTCTAAAATTTGTTTTCCATTATCGAAAAACAAAAGGGTAGGTGAGGAGCTGACGCCAAGTTCTGTGGCCAATTCACGGTTTCCCTGACGATAAATTTTCAGGAACTTGATTTTTTCTCCATACAATTCTGCCATAGCATCAAATTTTGGCGCTAAGGCTTCACAAGGCGGACATTCGGTTGAATAAAAGTCAACTACTACTTTTCCACCATTCAAAACTTCTTGCTGAAAATCAGCTGCATTAATTTCTTTCATAAGATAACCTCTCCCCAGCCCTCTCCAAAGGAGAGGGAGTAACTGGTAAATTGAATTTATATTAATTTAAAAATATCCCTTAAATATGTTCATATTTTCAAGCGTTCTATTAATAGAATCTTTCAACCTTTGAAAAATTTTATTAAATGCTGTCTCCCTCACCTTTGGAAAGGGTCGGGGTGAGGTAATACCCCGCTCCCAAACTCAGCAATTCTTTCACCGGACGACAATCCGGCGAATTTGGATGACCGTATTTGTTTTTGGCAACCGAAGCACAGCCGCCTCCACAAGCCAATGCCACATCGCAGGTTTTGCATTTTTCAATGGTGGTAATATCTCGGTTTTGCCAGCTTTCGATGGCAGTTTCGTTTTTGGTAACTTCAGGGTAAAAAGTGCCTAATTCGTCGCCTTTATTTCCAACGGTGGCGGTGCAGGAGTAAATCGTGCCTGTAAAGTCAAACGCCCATTCGGTTTTACAAGCAGGGCACGAATCGAACAATGGTGTTGGAAGTGCTTCATTTTCAGCAATGTATTTAGCAATTGAGAATGCCGGTTTGTAAAAGTCAGCAATGTATGGATGCACCTTAAGCAAATTGTATAAATGCTGATAAAGTGTGGCACGATCGAATAGTTTTTCGGGCGTACTGTTACAAAAATGCAGTTCGTAATTACGCCCAATTTGAGTTTTGAAATAAGGTGAAACAGTCCAGCCTTTATCAATTGCAAAACGCGAAAGTCCGGCCAGATTTTCAATATTTTCTTTGTCAATCACCATGCGTAAATTAATGTTTATGCCTGCTGCCAGACAAGCATCAATGCCTTCCACAATTTTATCAAAAGTGGGTTGTTTTCCTTTTAAATAACGACGACCATCGTGTACCTCCTGCGTTCCATCCAGCGTAACCTGAACTTCGCGGATACTGGCCGTTTTAAGTAAATCAACATACGAAGCCAGGGTGTAACCATTTGTAACAAAGGCCAAATCAAGTTTTGCTTCGTTGGCTTTGGTGATGAAATGAGTCAACATATTTCGCTGATTATCGCCCGGTAAAAGCGGTTCACCACCAAAAACAGTGATGTATTTCCTGCGCCCGGCAAATTCAGTTTTTATATAACTGAAAAATGCATCCACCACATCGTTATTTACTACTTTTTGAACCGGATTGTAACCTTCCTGGTAACAATAGGAACAAGCAAAATTGCACGAATAATTAGGCACGAAAAACAATTGTGTTTCATCGTCTTCACGCTTTTCAGTAAAATCTAAATAAGCTAATTTGAAAGCCTTTTTTTCTTTGGCTTCATCCACCAAATAGCCACGTTGAGTAAACTCACCACTTGGATCAAGCTTATTTTTCAACATTTTTACTTCATTTGCGGTAATAATGTCAGCAGATTTATGCAATGGATTGACTATGAAATAATCTTCAGAGTCAGTAATTGGTGTTATAATATTGTGATTAGACAAAGCCATTGTTGAAATTTTTGATTTTAAAATTAAAAAAATAACTTTTCCAAAGTTCAAAACTTTGGAAAAGTTAAATCATAGTTAGTCGTGACAACCAGCTACGATAATCGAATTTTTAGCGCAACATTGTGCAACTTTCGATTCGTTGTTACTGCTTGCACAGCAACTTTTCTTCACTACACTTTTCATAAAATTTATTTTAGTTGGTGAATATTCGGCTTAAAATTAAACCTTTTATTTTTAACCACATACAAAAGTGGTTTATTTGTTTCCGGTTATAGTAAAACTTGCAACTTCAGCATGACCTTTTGCATAAGGTTCCGATTCCTCAAGTATTTTTATGTCAACAAATCCTGCTTCTTCAAGCATTGTCAGGTACTCGGCACGGGTTACTGAACCAGCCCAACATTCAGCTATTGCAGCCGGATCGTTTCTGTATTCATCGGCGATAGGACTTGTTGCATAAATATCGCTCACTACAAATCTTCCGCTCACTTTCAAAATACGATAAACTTCGTTCCAAACAGCTTGTTTATCTATAGCATGATTGATGGTGCAATTTGAAATGATCAAATTAACGCTGTCGTTTGCCAATGGTATATTTTCCAATTCAGCATGCAAAATCCTGGCATTCTTAACCTCAAATTTCTCAAGGTTAGCTTTCGCTTTGGTAATCATTCCTTCCGAAATGTCAATTCCGAAAACATAGCCGGTTTCGCCAACTTCTTCGGCCATCCGAATCACATCATTTCCTCTGCCACTGCCTAAGTCAGCACAAATTTCACCGGGTTGCGGTTTTGCATGGTTTATTGCACCTCCGCACGACAAACAACAGCTTGTTTCACTGAGTTTTGAATACCGATCGTTAATTGCTTCTGAAATCATAATTGTTTGATTAATTGATGCTTATTTTCCTTTTTAAACTTATCCAGGCTCCACCGTTATGAACATTGGTAAAACCATTCGAAGTCAAAATACCTTTAGCGTATGCACTTCTTGAACCTGAAGCACAACAGGTTATAATGGGTTTGCTTTTGCCTTTGAATTTGTTCAGATTCGATGATAAATTTTCGACCGGTATGTTAATTGATCCTCTGATATGTCCCTGAGTAAATTCCCCTTTGGTACGTACATCCAAAATGACAGCACCTTCGTTTACTAAATCAATCAAACTTACTTTTGGCTCTATGCCCAATAACTTTTTTAAAGATTCAAACATTATTATATTTTTATATTTTGTAATGGTTATGTGTCTGATTAACAAAATGATAATTATTTAAAACGAAATAATTTATTTTGTTTGAAGGTGCAAAGATAAGCATTCTATTTTAAATTACAATAGTATCACCATTAAATTATTTTGTTATCACTAAAAATATTTATATCTTTGCGCCGAAAATAAAACGAATGGGTTGTAAAAATGTTTGATAATCATGATATTTAAAGAAGAAATTTCAACGGAGGCTGCTAAAGAACTTTTTGAAGACAGTGAAAAAGTTTTGAAATTTATTGCCGATGTAAAATGGAAAGATGGATACACTTGCCGAAATTGCGGGCATACCAATTATTGTGAAGGAAAAACACCCTCATCCCGCCGTTGTACGCGTTGCAAAAAAGAGGAATCGGCTACTGCTAACACTATTTTTCACAATATAAAATTTCCTGTCAACAAAGCTTTTTATATCGCTTACAATGTTTGTGTACTTAACAATGAATTTTCATCCTATAATTATTCTGATCAGTTAGGATTGAACCAAATGACTTGTTGGAAATTTCGCAAACGTATTCAGGATTGCATAATAAAAATTGATAAAAGCGAAAAGTTAAAAATTAAGACCATTTTAATGACAGAATATAAATAGTTTTATTAATTTTGGAGTTCATTATAAAATTTATTAGATATGAATTTCAATAAAACGACTAAACTATTTCTTATGTGTGCATTTTTGCTGACTTCTTTATTTACTTATGCACAGGATTGGGCTAACTTAAAACGTTATCAATCAGAAAACTCCGCACTTACAACTCCTGCAAAAAATGAAAAGCGAGTTGTGTTTATGGGAAATTCCATAACACAAGGCTGGGTTGAAAAACGCCCGGATTTCTTTAAAAATAATCCTTACATTGGACGAGGAATCAGTGGTCAAACTACGCCTCAAATGCTTGTCCGATTTCGTCAGGACGTCATTGCACTTCAACCAAAAGTAGTTGTGATTCTGGCTGGCACCAATGATATTGCAGGTAACACCGGTCCCTCAACTCTCGAAATGATAATGGACAACATCGGTTCGATGGCTGAAATTGCCGCTGCCAACAAAATTAAAGTGGTTTTGTGCTCGGTACTTCCTGCGTATGATTATCCATGGAAGAAAGGCATGGAACCCAACGTGAAAATCCCTCAATTAAACGAATTGATTAAAGCATACTGCGATAAAAAG
>JAKLIM010000157.1 GCA_022709605.1 Bacteroidota bacterium
TTGCTTTCGATAAAGTAAGTTGACCCACACCAACGGGGATGCTGAATTTGATCTTACACGGTATTTTTTTATCGGTACTGAGCCAAATCAGATTGTTATCTTTGCCTTTCAACTTGTTGGTTTTTGCACTTATCGACAATTTGTAGCATTCTTTTTTACCCAAATTTCCGGCCGAAACGACTTCTTTTCCCATTAATTTTAACGATACAGGATATTCTTTTTCATCGAAAACGATTGTATATGATACTGATTGTCCGGGTTTTAATTTGCTGAAGTCAACCGATCGAAGTTTATAACCCAACGTTACTACGTCCATACTTTCGATGCTTTTGTTAAAAGTCTTCTTTACTTCAGCCCGGTTATATCTTCTCGACGTACTGTTTACCGTTTTACCATCGGGATTAAAAATGTATTTTTCGGTTTTGGTGTAATTTCCTTCAAGTACATTTCGTTTGTACATACTCGGTTTTAAATTGGCCGGATTTACATACGATTCGTACAAATCGCGCACTTTAAAAAATGAATCCCATTTTGCAAAGGTCTCAGCCTGAAGACTTAAATGGAGAAATGTGTTTTTTGATGTGCTAATATTCTCGGTCTGCATTGTCACCTGAGCAATGTTGGTCATTAAGCCACTTATTTCGTACGAGGCTGCAAACACCAGTGTTTCTCCGGGTTTAATCTGACCCGATACAGGTGCAAAAAATACCGATATAAAAAAGATAATGAAAATATTTTTCATTGTAATTAACTAAAAAATATGAATTTAAAATGTTGTAATTCAGCAATATGTAGCACTATGCTTCGCCGCCTCCAAAGCCCATGGGTACGGGTGGAACAAATGGATTATCCGGAATTTTAATTTTGCCATTTTGTGCCTCATATTTAGAAACATTTTCTTGTAACGCAAATAAAAGTCTTTTGGCATGTTCGGGTGTCAGGATGATTCTCGATTTCACATTTGCTTTGGGTGTTCCGGGCATTATTCTGATAAAATCGATCACAAATTCTGAAGTTGAATGCGAAATGATTGCAAGATTGGAATAGGTTCCTTCTGCCATTTCGGGCGATAATTCGATGTTTAATTGATTTTGCTGATCCATAATATTACGGTGTATGTTTTTTTGATGAATGTATTTGACTGCAAAGTTACAAATTTATTTATACTTAACAGACTTTGAAAAAACTGAAAGATATTTTTTTTAGTTTTAAATCAATTTATGATAACATTAATCAGGCCAACTAATTTTATATTGTTATTTACTTTACAAAGAATGCCGGAAAATGATTTGCATTTTCCGGCATTCATAACATATCCTTTGGTTTTGTGAAAATTAATACCTGGTAACTTTCTGAATTTTAGTGCCTTCAGTCGTATCAACTTTGAAAATGTACATGCCTGAATTAAAATCAGTTAAATCTATTTCCGAAACATTTCGGGTCGATTTCAGTAAAGCTCCCTGTAAATTGTAAATTTTTACACCATTGATTTTGTCCGGATTTTTAAAATAAACCTTTCCTTGAGTAAATGAAGGGAAAGCGATATAATCCGAATGATCAACTTCAGCATCATTTATTCCACTCGAAAAATCAATTTTTTTGTCGGTATAAATCAGTAATTCACCTTGTTGCATTGATATACTCATAGCCGTATTTGATACGTTAAGTTCTTGGCCGGTAAGCAAATTATACCAAATTCCGGTTTTCTGAAAGTTGGGATTGGCCGTAATAGTGGAAATTTGAAAATTACCCAAAACAACCATGTTCAGATCAGCATGGGTCAATGCAATTCTGCGTCCCTGTGTCCAGTCCGAAGCTCCAATTTGCATAGAAAACGATCCCAACGTAAATGCTGTTGGAAACATTTTACGTAGCGAAATAATCTTGGCTGATGCATCCGAAGCTGCTTTGCGGTGAGCTAAATCCAACCAACCCCACGCCGAAGGTTTTGGATTGGTACGTCCGCCATTCGAATCGATAGAATAATCGAATCCCATTTCACCAAATTGCCAAATCATTTTTGGACCCGGTATTAAGGTTGTAAATGCGATATTTAATGGAACTCTTTTGATTCGTTCAATCGAATCAGTACTAAGTGTTCCGGCTCCGAAAGATTTTGCTTTATAGAAATTTCGTTCTTCATCATGACTTTCGGCATATCCAACCCAATTGCGCGGACCGGAATTCATTCTGCCAAAATCACTATCACTCTGATAACCCATTGCCGATTGCGAAAAAGCATTATTTACATTGCGCCACAAATACATTCCTTTATATGCCAATTGATTTTCTTCGTTGTCAGCACAAAAATGTTCGAGAATAAACATCACATCACTTTTTACAGCTTTTGCAGCATTATAATATTCTGTTATGTTATCAATACGAGACTGGTCGTAATTTGAAGCAGTTGATTCATTACTAACTGTTTGAGTAAGCCCTTTTGTTAAATCCAACCGGTAACCATCAATTTTGTATTCAGTAATCCAGTATTGAACCATCCGTTTGAACATGTCTTTAGTTCCTGTAAACGAATGATTAAAATCATGAAAAACACTGTAAGGGTGAGTTGCATCTACATTATAAAACGGATTTTGAGAAGATGTTTTACTCACTGCACTGTTCCACCACAGTTTTGCATAAGGATTTATACCTGTTGCATGATTCAAAACAATATCCAGAATTACGGCAATGCCTCGTTTGTGACATTCGTCAATAAATTTTTTGTACATTTCAGGGCTTCCATACGCTTTATCAGGTGCAAAATAATGGTTTGGATTGTATCCCCAACTGTTATTTCCATCAAATTCCTGAATTGGCATAAGTTCAATGGCAGTAATTCCTAATGTTTTTAAATAATCTAATTTACCAATGGCTGCTTCGAGCGATTTTTCGGGTGTAAAGTCGCGTAAAAGCAATTCATAGATTACAGCATTTTCGCGTGGCGACATGGTGAAAGTTGGAACTTCCCAGTTATAGGCAGGTTTGTCGGTTTGAAAAGTAGCAACTAATCCTTCGGTTTTTCCTTCCGGATAAGCCTTCAGGTTAGGATAAATATTATTGTATTCGTTTATCCATTTGTCATTCCAGGGGTCAAGTACAAGTTCGGTATATGGATCACTGATTTTGATGCTTCCATCCACAAAATATTGATACGCATACATTTTACCGGGAGTTAATCCGGTGAGTGTAATCCACCAATAATCACCATCTTTTTTCATCTGATATTCATTCAATTGCGACCATTCATTGAACTCACCAATCAGGTATACATTCGATTTGTATGGCGCGTAAAGTACCAACGTAACAGTCGAATTATCGATGTAATTTACACCGTTTTTAACTCCGGCAGGACGGGCCTCAACTATAACCGGTTGAGGAACATTAATTTTTACCGTATCGTATACAGTTAAAGAACCTACTGTTGCCGAAGCAATGGCTGTGTAATCGCCGGGACTTGCAAATGTATGGCTGTAAGTAAGCGTTGTTGCAGCTGTAGCTGTTTTTTTACTTTCATTATTAATTAATAAATTCAGATTAGCCGGAACAGTTGATCCTATTGCAAAATTGATAACTGTGCCCATGGTTACACTCTGATTACTTGCAGGCGTAGTAAATGCAACGTTCAATCCCGCTTTATACACCGGTACAAAAATATCTGCACCTCCCGTATCTTTACCTTCTTTCGTTTTGTCTGCACTTCTGAAAACAAAACATAATTTCGTCACTTTTTCGCCGGCTGTTAACCCATAATAACCTGACATGTTGGGTGTTATTAGTAATTTCCATTTATTACTGCCCAACGAAGTTAATTTGTATTTTGCTGAATTGTCTCCCCAAGCAGGGGCATGAACCCATGTCGTTGGACTTGCTTCAGTAAATACTCCGGTATGTGCATACATATCGCCGGTATAGTTCAATAGTCCGGCTGTACCTTTACTGGCATCGTACGTAATTTCTATCTGACCTGTGAAGTCATCGGTAATAAAAGTCGGATTTGTTGTGATTATTTGCGACCATGCGATAGTCGACATCAAAAACACAAGCAGAGTAAGTGTAAATTTCTTCATTATTTGTATTATTTTTTTTAGTGATTTCAAATGAAATTTTTGTATTATAAATACTCCGCAAATATAATTAGATAATTCAGTATCATTAATATATAATAGTGCATTTGAGAATGCTTTTAATCGCAAACGTTTGCATTCAGGTAAATTACATTTTTAAAAACTCAAATTCAGTTATATAAACTAATAGTTATATCTTTGATTAAAATTTTATTTACAATAGATATTATGAAAAGAATAGCAACAATTATTTTCGTATTCATTTTACTTTTCCCGACAGATTTTAATTTGAATGCCTCTACGCCTGTAAATGAACCTCCAGCATGGGCAAAGAACATGATTTGGTATCAGATTTTTGTGGAACGTTTTAATAACGGTGATGCAACTAATGATCAGAAAATTGAGAACATGATTGTTCCAAACATGAATATCGTTCCGCCCAAAGGATGGAAAACCAGTGAATGGACCGGTGACTGGTTCGGTAAGGACGATTGGATGAAAAATTCAGCGAAACCATTTAACGATTTATTGCAATACCGCCGATATGGAGGTGATTTGCAGGGCGTGCTTGATAAACTTGATTATTTAAAAGACTTAGGGATTAATGCCATTTATATCAATCCGATCAACGATGCCCCATCGCTCCATAAATACGATGCTCGTAACTACCATCATGTGGATATTAATTTTGGACCTGACCCGGAAGGCGATTTAAAAATCATGGCCCGGGAAGATCCGGGTGACCCAACCACCTGGCAGTGGACTGCGGCCGACAAAATGTTCCTGAAATTAGTTGACGAATGTCATAAACGCGACATTCGGATTATTATGGATTATTCGTGGAATCATACCGGAACAATATTTTGGGCCTGGCTCGATATTCTTAAAAATCAATCGGCTTCGAAATACAAGGACTGGTACAATATTAATTCGTTTGATAATCCGGCAACTCCCGAAAACGAATTTAAATACGATGGCTGGTATGGAAATGCCTATATGCCCGAATTCAGGAAAACTGAAATCAAAGGCCAACGAATAAATGGAAAACCCTACGAAGGAAATCTCGATGCCGGTGCAAAAAAGCATGTTTTTGATGTAACCCGTCGTTGGTTAGCGCCCGATGGTGATGTGTCGAAAGGCATTGATGGTTACAGACTTGATGTTGCAGAGCAAATCGGGCTGGCATTTTGGCGCGATTACCGTAAATTTGTTCGTTCTGTTAAAGATGATGCATATCTGATTGGTGAAATATGGTGGGAAAAATGGCCGAATATTATGATGGATCCTACTCCATATATGCAGGGTGACATGTTCGATGCAGTTATGTATTATCAGGTTTATCGTCCGGCACGGTATTTTTTTGCTAAAACAGAAAATAGAATCAATGCGCAACAATTGAAAGACAGCCTTGAATATCACTGGAATAAAATAAGTACAAAAAATTTGCAGGCCATGATGAATGTAACGTCGTCGCATGATGCACCGCGCTTACTGACCGATTTTTACAATCCGAACAAATATAAGTTCCATGCCAATCCGGGCGAAAACCCCGCTTACAAAACCGGAAAACCGGACAAAGAAAGCTTTACGAGATTACAACTTTATCTGGCACATTTATTTACCACCGTTGGTGCGCCACAAATCTGGAACGGCGAGGAAATGGGTATGTGGGGCGCCGACGATCCGTACGGTCGTAAACCACTTTGGTGGAAAGAGCTGAAATTCGAACCCGAAAACATAAATAACATTTTACCCATAAAACCAAAGTACGAGAAAGTAGGTTTTAATACAACGCAATTTGAGTTTTATAAAAAGCTTATTTCTATCCGAAAAACGAATAAAGTGTTGAATGATGGGGAAATTGAATTTATTCAGGCCGAAGGAAATCGATTGGTATATAAAAGGTTTGATGAGAAGAATGAAATAATTGTAATATTCAATCTGGAAAATTCAAAACAAAAGTTTCAATTGAAACACAATCTTCATCAAAATCTATTTGATAATAAAATGATAAAAGGCAATTCGATATCACTTAAACCGTTGTCATTTGCAATTTTAAAACAAGTAAAATAGCTGTTAAACCTAATTGTACAAGGTTGAGCTATCGCGATAATTATTCATACTGGAACCAGGGAAGAAATTCGAATCAGAATTTATGGTTTTTTAAACCGTGAAAAGGGAGAAGACAGAATCGGAATTCTGTCCTCCCGGGTGATTTAATGAATCATCGAATTAATATAAGTAAACGAAAGTAAATGATATCGTAAAATTTTCAACGATCCACTCTCCCTGTTCCGAAATCCCGTAATTGGGTGAGAGCATTGTTGGGAAAACCCATGTTGTCAGTGGTATTTAATCATTTATTAAGTATCTGATACCAAAATTGGAATTCATCCAACCAACAAAATAAGGATCGTATCCGCCCAT
The DNA here is from genome assembly GCA_022709605.1 of Bacteroidota bacterium. Classification (GTDB taxonomy): domain Bacteria; phylum Bacteroidota; class Bacteroidia; order Bacteroidales; family Paludibacteraceae; genus Paludibacter. The sequence continues at coordinate 6,492 of JAKLIM010000157.1, forward strand.
CATTCCAAAATTTAAAAAACTGGTAATTTCAGGATTTAAAGATAGATATAATGAAATCTTTTCAGAAATAATTTCTTTTAACTCAAACTCAAAAAGAAACCCCAAACTTGGTCTGTTATTCAAATTAAAAGATGAGGTAAAAGTTCCACCACTTATATTTTCATTCGCAATTCTGTAATATTTTTTCCTCAGTAAGAAATAATTCAATCCAAACTCCGGACCTAAAAATATGCTGGATTTTGGATTATCAACCAGCTTGAATGCGTAGTTCATTTTTACAGCAATTCTTTGATTATTTGGTTCAATTTTTTCGATAAAAGTAGAAATGCCATCTTCAGTAGAAATATGAATATCATCATAAGGTCTATTTGAAAAATGATGAGTAATGGATATTCCTAATCTGTTTTTTGATTTAAGGTTTTGGTAATAACCAATTCCATATCCGATATTCATATTATATCGTTTAGAGCTGCTACCTGCATAAATTCCTTTCAATTCAATTTCCTGTCCGAAAGTAACAGAACTAAAGAAATTGATAATAATAACTATAAGAAATATCCGTTTCATAGACTGTTGTTTTTTGCTTCCCTAATAGTTTCTTTTGCTCGATTTAAACGATAAGATACTAATGCCTTAATACTTTCATCATCTAAAGTTATTTTCATAGTACAATTCCCTCATTAATTACATTAACATAAAAAGGTGTTTTAAAAGGTCGATTTTCCCATGATTTACGCAATATAATCATTGTGTTGATTAATATTCCTGTTGCAAGTTCAACATCGTATAATGGTCCGGATATTTTTATTTGATCATCTAAAGTGAGTTCTTCTTTGTCAACTAATATTAATAGATCAATATCACTGTCGGGGCGTGCGTCGCCCCTTGCTTCCGATCCATAAAGTATAACTTCTGAATTTGGAGCAATAGTATGAATAACTTTTCGTAAACGATTTACAATTTCGGGGCGTTTCATTCTTCAAACTTTTAATAATGACAAAGATAATTGTTTTTAATTAATATGATTTCAAGCGGTGGAATATTTTGAGTTGTGGGTTATAATACTTTTGGTTTAATGTTTTTTTTAATAAACAAAATTCACTTTCCTCTCAAATACTGTTCAGGCCAATCTATATGCTCAATTTCTAATGCAAAATAAGGATTTCGGAGCAATTCACGTCCCAATAAAACCAAATCAGCCTGTTCGCTTTCGAGAATGGAATTTATCTGGTCCGGAGTTGTAATAAGTCCTACTGCCGCAGTTCGTATTCCTCTTTTACGAATAGCTTCAGAAAACGGAACCTGATAACCCGGTGCAACAGGGACTTTGGCAGTTGAAATATTACCACCTGCAGAGCAATCAATTAAATCAACGCCTTTATGCCTCAAAATTGTGCAGAGTTGTATTGTTTCATCCAAATTCCAACCACCTCTTGTCCAGTCCGTTGCCGAGAGTCTGACAAAAAGCGGCAATTCCTGTGGCCAAACAGATTGTACGGCTTCAACAATTTCCAAAATTAAACGTATCCGGTTTTCAAAACGCCCTCCGTATTCATCTTTGCGTTCGTTGGTTAAAGGCGACAAAAACTGATGAATAAGATAACCATGTGCGGCATGAATTTCGAGTACTTTAAATCCTGCTTTTTTAGCACGCAAAGCAGTAGATTTAAATTCTTCCACAACTTGTAGTATTCCATTCTTGTCAAGTTCGGTGGGTGCAATTTCATACGTTTCG
>JAKLIM010000158.1 GCA_022709605.1 Bacteroidota bacterium
AGTTTCTCACGATTAAGCTGTTTGCTCGAACGTTCGTAAGCCAGTTCTGCTTGTTTTAATGACGATTTTATTGAATTGTAGCCATAAAATGCGTCAATGGGCTGGGTAAATCCGAATCGTGTACTGAGATAAGTGGAACGATTGGCACTAAAATAATCATCATAATTGGCTAATCCGGTTCGGATATACACATTTCCATCGGTTGGAAGCGGTTGATTTATCATCAAATTGCTTTGATAATTCAATTGTTTCACCGGATAAAACGAAATTCCGGTACTATCTTCGAACTGACGAATGGTTTCGGTGTATTCGGGCGATACAAAATTCAGGTCAATATGAGTTTTGAATTTGCTGGTGGCTGATTTCAGGTTGTATTCGGCAATTTTAAAATCCTGTACCAATCGCAACATGCTGAAACTTTTAGCGTTTGCTATTTCTATACTTTTTTCTAAATCAAGACGATAGGTTTCCGATTTAACTATCGGATGAAGTAAAACCAGAAGTATAAAAAACAGTGCAACTTTTTTCATGATAACTATTTCTTAAATTTTTTATTTGGAATGTATTTACGCTAAAAAATGTAATTTAATGACAATCAATTATATAAACTATTTTTCTGATATTACGTTTGGTTTATCCCAATGAATCATGCCGTCTTTAATAAAAACAGTTCGATGTGCATGGTTCGCAATTTCCTGCTCGTGTGTGATCAGGATGATTGTATTTCCTTCGTTGTGAAGTTCCAGAAAAAGCGCCATAATTTCCTCTCCGGTTTTTGAGTCAAGTGCGCCCGTAGGTTCGTCGGCAAGCAAAATGCCTGGTTTCGACACCAAAGCCCGTGCAATAGCAACTCGTTGGCGTTGACCACCGCTCAGTTCGCCCGGTTTGTGATGAACTCGATCTTGCAAACCTACTCGTTGGAGTGCTTCGAGCGCGCGTTCTTTGCGTTCGCCTTTTTTGATTCCGGCATAGATAAGTGGCATTTCTACATTCTGTAACGCATTTAGCCGGGGCAATAAGTTGAAATTTTGAAAAATGAATCCAATTTCTTTGTTGCGCATGGCCGATAAAGCATTGTCATCCAATTCGCTAACATCGAGATTATTAAATATGTATTTTCCTTCAGTTGGTGTATCCAGACAGCCCAGAATATTCATCAACGTAGATTTTCCGGAACCCGATGGACCCATGATGGCCACATATTCATTTTTTTTAATCTGAAGATTTATATCAATCAGAGCCGGGACTTCCAACTCACCCATGACATAATTTTTGGTTAAATTCTTTATTTCTATTAACACAGGATTATTTACAATTTATTTATTTACAATTTACAATTCAAGAAAACACGAAACCTGAAACACGAAACGTCTATTCGTATCTAAGCGAATCAATCGGTTTCAGATTGGCTGCATTTTTTGCAGGAAGGTAACCAAAGCTCACACCAACAATGACCGAAAAGGCAAAAGCGATAACCACCGAATACATTTTTATATCAATACTTACGTCGGTAAACAGCGATACAACCAGCGAAAGGCTGATGCCAAGAATAACGCCGATAATTCCACCTGTAATACTTATGGCCACAGCCTCACTCACAAACTGACTCATTATGTCTGCTTTACGGGCACCAATCGAACGGCGAATGCCTATTTCGCGGGTGCGTTCCATTACCGTTGCCAACATAATATTCATGATACCAATGCCACCAACCAACAATGAAATGGCCGCGATGGCACCCAACAGAAAATTATATATTTGTTTTTCTTTTTCTTCCTGGCGGAGTAATTCGTACGGAATTACGATGTTGTAATCGCTGTTGTTGAAATGATGGCGCTGTAAAATACTTTCGATAAGCTGAGAGGTTTCGACCAGTAAATCAGAGTTATCGACCTGAACTGTAATTTGTTGTATTTCGCTCGAGAGAATATTTTCACGGGTAAACCGTTTCAGAAAAGTAGTAAGCGGAACATAAATGTCTGTGTTTAAATCTCTTGCAGCCAATTCGCCAACTGTTTCGGTAAATAAAGTTTTCGATTTTAGTACGCCAATTACTTCGAGCCACTGATCCTCAATTTTTACCATTTTACCTATCGGATTCTCGTTGCGAAATAAAGTAGAAGCTACTCCTGCACCCAACACGCAGACTTTCAAGTTTTTACTGTAATGGTCGGCATTTATAAAATCACCTTTTTCGGCTTTGTAATTCAGCATTTCCACAAATTCGGGAGTAATGCCGATAACGGTGGATTTGGCTGATTTATCGGCATATTTTACTTCAGTACTTATCTCAGACTGCGAAGCTGTGCGAACAACGCCCGGCACAATTTCTTTAATCACATTGGCATCCTGAATGGATAATCCTTCCGAAAATTTGGCTCTTACTTCTTCCAACTCGGTATCTGAAAGTTTTTTTTCACGAACAATGATATTGTTAACTCCCAAATCCTGATATTTGGCAATGGCATCACGCTTGGCTCCTTCACCAATTGACAACATGGTTATGACGGACGCCACGCCAAAAATGATTCCTAACATGGTGAGGAACGACCTGAATTTATGATCAATCAACCCGTGCAGGGCTAAACGAATATTTTCTTCAAACTGCATAATTAGTTTTTTTCTGTAAATTCACAACTTACTGTCATTCCGGGTTTTAATCTCTGATCAGATTTTAATAATTTTACTTCCACATCAAACACTTTCTGACGCGATTTTTCATCTTTCAAATGACATAATTTCCCAACATATATTATTTCGCCTTCGAATGAAACTTTTGGCAGGGCATCTAATCGGACCAACACTTTTTGACCTTCTTTTATTCGTAAAAAATCATTTTCGTTGACCGACGTATTAACTTTCATCCATTTTAAATCCGGTACATTTCCCATTACATTACCCTGATAAAGTTCGTCGCCGGGTTTTAACATTTCTCCGTTTCGGCGGTTTTTACCAATCTGAAAAATTCCTGAAATGGGTGTACGAATTGTGAGTTGAGGTAATAAATTGTTGGCACTTCTCAATTCGTCTTTTATTTGTTTCATTTTTATTTGTTCAATTTTTAATTCGTTGGCTGCAATAATTTTGCTGAGTTTCATCTGACGATTTACTCTTGCCATACTTATTTTTGATTGTTCAAATTCATATTCTTTTATTTTTTTCAAACGATCTGACTCAAAACGCGACGATTCTAATTCTAGCTTTTTGAGATTAAATGCCGCAATTTCGTTTTTGACACGGGCATTCAAATCATTTTGTTTAATGTCTTGATTTACAAGCAATTTTTCCAATACAGCTTTTTGTGTTTCGAGCTGACTTTCACGATCGATTATGTATTTTTTAATTTCCGTACCATCAAGTTGGATAATTGAATCTCCAGCTTTCACTTCGGTTCCGTGTTTCAGAATCCCAATAATTTTCATTTCATACCAATATCGGCCGTAGCGTTGCAATACAAACGAGCGCGAATCCACAGCAGCCAATTCGCCGGTTTCGACAATCTTTTTTCCTTTAAGTTCTTTTTTTAATCCCTCATTTTCTGTACCTCTGCCACATGCTGTAAGTAAGATAATTAGCATTAGTAAAAGGACGCTTAAGTATGATTTTTTTTGTTTCATCATCATTTTTCATTAAGTGTTTCGGGTTTCTTATCATCCTTTTTTTCATCCTTCGCAAATGGGTCGTTCAAAGCAACTTTATCTGTTTCGGTTAATCCTTTTGTAATAACTATAAAATCGGCGTTACTTGCGCCAATCTCCACAATTGTTTTTTTGTATTCGGATGAAGATTTTTTGAATACATAATTGATATCGCCTTCAGAATGAACAGCTTCAAGAGGAACAAAAATTGCATTTTCAATTTTTCCTAATATAATGCGGCAACTTACACTCAATCCCGGAAGAAGTTTTTCGTCGGTTTCGTTAATCATTATTTCTACCGGAAAGACTTTGATTTTCGACTTCTCATCTTTATTTACAGCTAAATTAGCAACTGCTGTAACCTCGCCCGAAAAAACACTATCGGAAAAAGCATCCGGTTTAATTTCAACTTTCAGGCCTTTGCTGATTTTTGAAATATCAACCTCGTTAATTTTTACATTGGCTCTTAATTTAGATAAATCGGGAAGTTGAACAAGTGGAAAACCGGACCAACACTGATCGCCAACCTGAAATTTATTGCCGGTGCTCCAGTTCCGGTTTATAATGGCAATACCGGGAGATGGTGAAATTAAGAATAATTTGGTCAGCGTTTCGTTTGCTTCTTTCAGTCGTGCTTTGTCCTGATCTATGGATAAATTCTTTTGTTTAATTTCTTCTTTCTGAATTTTTATTCTATTATCAATCTGTTCTTTAGCTCTGTCTAAAGCAATATTCGCTTTTTCGAGATTGAGCTGAATTTCTTTCTTTTTAATATTGGCTTCGTAGTTTGCCGATTCGAAACGTATTTTAGAAATTTGTTGCGAAATGCGTGTAATTTCATAATCGGCTTTCAGTTCTTCCAAATCGGATTGTTGTTGTGCCATCAATTTTTCGAGCTCGGCCATATTCATTTGTAATCGCGATTCAGCATCAACTACTCCTTTTTTGACTTCCGAAGGGTCAAAAACAATCATGGTATCACCGGTTTGTACTTCCTTACCATCTTTAATTATTTGAGTAATTTTCAGGTTTCCGTACCTCCACGAAATGTTAGGTGAAGTAATATTGGTAGAGTTAATGGCTTCAATTTCACCTTCTTCGTACAAATCAAGATAAAATGTGCCTTTCATAACTTTGCTTTCGGGTACTTCTTTGGCTTTTTCGCGCTTACAAGCACCTAACAAGAAGATACAAACAATTAATAATAATAACTTAGTCAGTTTTTGTGGATAATACTTGTACATGCATTTTAGATTATAATGTTCGTAAGAATTCATCGTTTTGCTATTGAATTAATTTTTCGTCCGGAGTATTTTTTTTTGATCGAATCGGGCAATAATGTTTTCAGATTTACAAATTCTGTTTCGGGTTTTGAGAGTGAAATTATTTCGTTTCGCTTTAATCCGGTCACAACTATTGCTTCTTTGGCCGAAGTAATTCCGGTCATTATCTGTCTCATTTCGTACCCTTTAGCATTTTTTACATACACTGCTTTTATCGAATCCTGTTCAAAAATTGCTATTTGCGGAATTACGATGGTGTCGGCAATTCGTTTTAAAACAATATCGCAATTTGCAGTAAATCCGGGTTCGGGAAGTGCAAGCGAACTATCGACCGATGCTTCAATTTCAAATATTTTAACTTTCGAATTTTCTTTCACAGGCTTTCCCACAGGCGATTTCATAGTTATTTTTCCCCAGGCTTTATTATCGGGAATGGCATCGAATGTAAATTCAACGGAATCATTCACATTAATACGTTTGTAACTTCCTTCTGAAGCATTAATTTTGACCTTCATTTTTTTACTTTCCGGAATAATTACTAAAGGCATATTGCTCCAGACAGCATCGCCAACCAATACTTTTTTGTCGGTTACATAATGGATTCCTCGTATGGTAATTCCGCTTTGAGGTGCCGTAAGTGTAAGTGCATCTAATATTCGTTTCGAATCTTCTACATTGAATGTCAGCCGTTTAATTAATAATTCTAATTTTTTTAATTCGGATTGATTTATCTTTCCAAGCGAATTCAACTTCTTTTCAAGCTTATGTTTTTCAATATCAGCTTTTTCAAGTTCCAATTCTTTAATTTTTCGTTGTACAGGTGAGATATATCTTAGCTGAAGTGTATCGAGGTTTGTAATTTCAGTTTCGGCCAGATTAGTTTTGACCTGTGCTTCCATTAATGCATATTGCATTTGTAAGTCGGCTTTACTTTTATTCAGTTCAGCAATAGTTGTTTCGAGTTGTACCTGATTTTGAGTGTAGTCTTCGAGTAAATTTTTATCTTCGATAATACACACAGTATCACCTGCTTCTACGTATTTTCCTTCCTCAATTATCCAAATTACTTTACCATCAACATTTCCCGGACAAACAACAGATGCCGATTGAGTTGGCTCTACATAACCATCAATCGACAAAATATCTTCAAAATTCCCCGAAACTACCGTATAGGTCGATAAAGGCTTGTTTTCAAGCTTTTGACACGAAAATAAAAGGACTAATAGCAAAAAACTTATGGTGAGATAGCAGATATTTTTCAACGGGATAATTTATAATTAAATTGTTTGGTAAATTAACAGTTTTAATCCCGATTTATTGAGTTTGAATATAAAAAATTATACAATTATTGGTTATTTATAAACAATTTAAAATTTTGAAATAATTTTCGTTTTCTAATAATGTTAACAGTTAATTTTTTTGAGTTTTTCGTAACAACAATATAAAAAAAATCGTCCAACGAAAAAAATCTCGTTGGACGCTCTAAAATTCCACTTCAGGGGTTAGGGGTTGTTATTTATTTCACTTCCACTCCATTCGTCACCATAATACTCGGACGAATTAATACAAGTTTACCATCGGCATTTTCGGCAGAGAGAATCATGCCTTCGCTCATTACACCGCGAAGTTTGCGCGGTTCGAAGTTGGCAATAAAGCACACTTGCGTGCCAATCAGTTCTTCCGGATTTGGGTACGAAGCGGCAATTCCCGAAAGTATAGTGCGTTCACCCATTCCGTCATTAAGTTTAAACTGAAGCAGTTTGTCAGCTTTCGGCACTTTTTGGCAATCAATCACTGTAGCAACGCGAATATCCAATTTCAAAAAATCGTCGAAAGCCACGTTTTCTTTTACCGCATTGGGTTTGTAAGCCGCCGCTTCGTTGGCTATTTTTGTGTCCTGTAATTTCTGAACCTGAGCAGCAATTGTTTCATCTTCAATTTTCTCGAAAAGCAATTCGGGAGTTCCCAATTGATCGCCGGCTTTCAGCAAATCAATTCGTCCCAGTTCTTTCCAGTCGAAAGTCGTAAGATTCAGCATCGTTCGCAATTTAGCCGATGTAAAAGGTAAAAATGGTTCGAAAGCAATGGCCAGATTAGCTGCAATTTGCAAACTCAAATGCATGATGGTTGCCACTCGATCCATATCGGTTTTGGCCACTTTCCATGGTTCGGTAACCGCTAAATATTTATTGCCTATGCGAGCTAATGTCATGGCTTCTTTTTGTGCATCGCGGAATCGGAAATTGTTGAGCAATTTCTCAACATCGGCTTTTACGTTTACAAATTCGTCGAGCGTTTGTTTGTCGTAGTCGGTCAGTTCGCCCAACGCAGGCACTTTGCCTTCGTAATATTTTTGTGTAAGCACCAAAGCCCGGTTGATAAAATTACCAAAAATGGCCACCAATTCGCTATTGTTGCGAGCCTGAAAGTCTTTCCATGTAAAATCGTTGTCTTTAGTTTCAGGTGCATTAGCTGTTAATACATAGCGTAATACATCTTGTTTTCCGGGAAATTCTTCGAGATATTCGTGCAACCAAACTGCCCAATTTCGCGAAGTGGAAATTTTATCACCTTCGAGATTCAGGAATTCATTCGCAGGCACATTATCGGGCAAAATGTACGAACCTTCGGCTTTCAACATGGCAGGAAAAACAATACAATGGAACACAATATTATCTTTTCCTATAAAATGCAGCAAACGGGTTTCGGGATCTTTCCACCATTTTTCCCAACTATCAGGCAAAAGTTCTTTTGTGTTTGAAATATAGCCAATCGGTGCATCGAACCACACGTAAAGCACTTTACCCTCGGCACCTTCTACGGGCACAGGAATTCCCCAGTCAAGGTCGCGACTTACAGCGCGTGGTTGCAAGCCCATGTCGAGCCAGCTTTTACACTGTCCGTAAACGTTTGGTTTCCATTCTTTGTGGTCTTCCAAAATCCATTGACGCAACCACGTTTCGTGCTGATCGAGTGGCAAATACCAGTGTTTGGTTTCCCGCATCACGGGAGCTGCGCCGCTGATGGCCGATTTAGGGTTAATCAAATCTGTTGGGTTCAATGAAGTTCCACACGATTCACATTGGTCGCCATATGCATTTTCGTTGCCACAATGAGGACATTTGCCCGTAATGTAGCGGTCAGCAAGAAATTGTTGTGCTGATTCGTCGTAATATTGTTCGTTTGTTTTTTCGATAAAACCACCTTTGTCGTAAATGGTTTTGAAAATATCA
>JAKLIM010000159.1 GCA_022709605.1 Bacteroidota bacterium
AATTATTTGAAAACAATCAATTTAAGAATTACAGCGATAAATCAATAAGGCATAAATAATGCTAAAAACATCAAACAATTATTCTTAAATTTTTTGCAACATAAAAAACAATCAACAGATGAAAGTAGATGTATTGTTAGGACTCCAGTGGGGAGATGAGGGAAAAGGTAAAGTAGTAGATGTTTTAACACCCGGCTACGATTTAATTACCCGCTTTCAGGGAGGTCCGAATGCCGGACACACTCTCGAGTTCGAAGGTAAAAAATTTGTTTTACGCTCTATACCATCCGGTATTTTTCAGGGAGACAAAATAAATGTGATAGGCAACGGTGTTGTACTCGATCCCGCATTATTCAAAGCAGAAGTCGATGCTCTCGAAATTTCGGGACATCCGCTAACTGAACGATTGAAAATTTCAAAAAAGGCACATCTTATTTTACCCACTCACCGACTGTTGGATGCGGCTTACGAATCGGCAAAAGGTGCTGGAAAAATTGGCACGACCGGCAAAGGAATAGGACCGACTTATACCGATAAAGTTAGCAGAAACGGTGTCAGAGTTGGCGATATTCTTTACAATTTCGAAGAAAAATACAACGCGGCCATCAGCCGTCACAAAGAAATTCTGAAACAATATGATTTTGAATACGATTTAGCTTCACTTGAAAAAGACTGGTTCGAAGGCATTGAATGCATCAAACGATTCGATTTGATTGATAGTGAACATTATGTAAACGATGCCATAAAATCAGGCAAAAAAGTGCTTGCCGAAGGGGCGCAGGGAACCATGCTCGACATTGATTTTGGTTCGTACCCATTTGTAACATCATCCAATACCATTTGTGCGGGTGCTTGTACGGGTTTAGGTGTTGCTCCGGGCAATATTGGCGAAGTGTACGGTATTTTTAAAGCCTATTGCACCCGGGTTGGAAGTGGCCCATTTCCTACCGAACTTTTTGACGAAACAGGAGATGAAATGCGCAATAAGGGTTTTGAGTACGGTTCGGTTACCGGTCGTCCGCGCCGCTGTGGTTGGATTGATTTGGTAGCACTGAAATATGCCGTAATGATAAATGGTGTTACTCAACTGATTATGATGAAAAGCGACGTAATGGATACATTTGAAACCATTAACGCTTGTGTGGCCTACAAAATTAATGGCGTAGAAACCGAACAATTTCCGTTTGACTTAAACGATGGTGCTGAACCGGTTTATGTTGAATTGGAAGGTTGGAAAACGGACATGACAAAAATACAAAGTGAAGACGAATTCAATGAAGAGTTTAATGCTTACCTCAATTTTCTTGAAGAAGAACTTGAAGTTCCTATAAAAATTGTTTCAGTGGGTCCCGATCGCGAACAAACAATCATTCGTTACACAGAATAAATATTGATTATATGTTTTTAAATCATTAGTTATTAATAACTTATTTACTTATTGAACATTTTAAATAACCGTTTTGTTTAAATAAATCAAAACGGTTATTTTATTTCTAATAAGTCTGTATTGCAAAATTACAACCTTTCGGTGTAATTATTTCGTTTTAAATTAATGAGGAATATAGATTAATAACTGACAAATTGTCTTTTGGCAAGAATTTTGAACAAAAATATTTCGTAAAATTTAAAATAAAAAAATATGTTAGGAAGTTATATTATTTTTGGTGTTTTTGCCTTATTAAGCTGGATTGTTTCAAGCAGTCTGACTTCAAAATTTAAGCGTTATTCTAAAATTCCGATTCCACATGGATTAACCGGAAAAGACATTGCTGAAAAAATGCTACGCGAAAATGGTGTTTTTGATGTAAAAGTTATTTCAACTCCCGGCCAGTTGACCGATCATTACAATCCGTTGACAAAAACAGTTAACCTGAGCGAAGGTGTATATGGTTCGAACAGTGTGGCTGCGGCCGCCGTGGCTGCTCACGAATGCGGACACGCCCTTCAACATGCTACTGCCTACGCCCCACTCACTTTACGCTCGAAACTGGTGCCTGTAGTAAGCTTTGCATCAAACTGGATGCAATGGGTATTGCTTGCAGGAATCGTTATGGTAAATTCGTTTCCGCAATTATTGTTGGCCGGAATTATTCTTTTTGGAATAACCACGCTTTTCAGTATCGTTACTTTACCGGTCGAAATTAATGCGAGTTCAAGGGCTTTGGCCTGGTTAAGCAATGCCGGAATTACCAACTACGAAACCGACGGACCTGCTAAAGATGCATTGAAAACTGCTGCTTATACTTACGTAATCGCGGCATTAGGTTCATTGGCAACGCTGGTTTATTACATCATGATTTTCATCGGAAGAAGAAATTAATCAACAAAGCAGCGATCCAAAAAATTATTGCGCTGTACGGAAAAAATGCTATCTTTGCACCTGCAAAAAAAAGCACGGCTCCGTAGTTCAGCTGTATAGAACGTCAGATTCCGGTTCTGGAGGTCATGGGTTAGAATCCCATCGGGGTCACTGGTTGAATATCAACTATTTAAAGCGATTGTAAAACATTTACAATCGCTTTTTTTATGCTTAATTCTGAACCAGCATATTACATTCATTGAGTACAAAAATATATCAATAAATCGCATTTCCTGATTTCCACAACAACTCCTCGCCTATCTAATAAATTGAATATTGTTTCTAAATATTTATAATGAAGTAAAAGTCGAATAAAAAAGGTATAAAACGAAATATTATAAAATATTTATATATATTTGCATCAATTTATCTACATAATAAGCCAGATTTTTTGATTATTCAACATTCATAATCTAAAGAAAAAATCGACAGATCTTTCATAATTTTACATTTATACAAAGGTAAAAGATCCTGCCTTTTATCACAGATTCAACAAATTAGCCCCACCTTAACAATTTATCTGATTGTTTTGTTGATCTTAAAAATTAGTACAATCGTAAAAAATTATAATATGAAACGAACAATTCTGCTACTAATTATTGTTGGTATTATTCCTTGTGTTTTCGGTCAAAGCACTGTAAAAAAGGTAAATACAAAATATTTTCGACCAGCAATTACATCCTTGTTTTTTCAGCCCCGCAACGCTTACGAAGAGGTTTTGGTAAATAAATTCAAGAACCTCGAACTGAACACAAAGTTTGACAATCACAAAATCGACTTTCCATGTTTGGCTAATGTTACCACACTTGACTTTCAGAAAAATCAGAAGATTAAAAGTTATCTTCAACTGGCTACTAATCCGATCATGGCTAAATGGTGGAACAGAGATGCAGATGGAAATTTTAACTTTTTATATGTCGCTGAACGGGGATTGTATACAGCAACTGACGCCGACGCCATGATTTCGCGAAGTTCGAGCACCAACCGCATCGAAATGCTTGGGGAACAACTTATCGATAAATCGTATATCCTCGTTTACGAAATCACCGAGCTTTACACCATGGAAGACTATTACAACAAAGTAGATGCTCAAAACAAAAAAAAGAGCAATTATACTCCTGTAAAAAGAACCGATGAAGGTTTCGTCGCAAATTACAATGTGTACGCTTACAAAATGAATTTCAACGATTCGGTTTCAAATATTTTTTACTCTGATTATTGGGTGGATAAAAAAAATCATGACATTCAGAAAGTGGCTAAATGGGCATCAGCAACTTTCCCTGTTAAATATGTAGCCACAGTAAGCGGAACAGCCCGATCAACTCAACCCAAAGACCCCAAAAATGTAGCTTATCTGAATAAAAAGAAAAAAACTTCGAATGAGTTGATTGAAGACATGCCAGTTGATATTCAGACCAATGCCATTTTTGAATTGAGCAGAAAAATAGAAGATTTCAGGCTAAAAGTTACAGTTTACAAAGCTTATCCGGTCACTGCAAAACTCGGCACAAAAGAAGGCTTGTACATCGATCAGCGTTTTTATGTGTACGAAATTGAGCAAGAAAAGAATGGGAATCAGAAAACGAACCGCATGGGAGTGGTAAGAGCAAAGAAGATAATGGATAACAAAAAAGTGGCGAGTGGAGTTTCAAAACCATCGGTTTTTCAGCAGGTTAATGGTAAAAGGTTATACGAAGGTATGTTTATGGAAAGCAAGGAAGATTATGGTTTAATTGCCAATATCGGAGGAACAGCATCGTCGTACAATTCATTGGGAGGATTTTACATCGGCGCTGATTACCGCATTTCAAAATTCGCCAATATTTCTGAGTTACACCTGGGTTTGGATATTTCGATGGGCAGCATGAAAAATATTTATCCCGGTCAGGTTGAAACCGAAACATCTGTTTTGACTTCAAGTGGTGATTATCTCTCCGGAAGTACAAGCGCCATTGCTGTCACAATTTCTAAAGAAAATTACTACAGTAAACTTGGTAATATGTACGTAAAACCATCGATTGGATTCGGTGTCAGTGCATACTCATTCACCGAATTCAACGGTTCTACTATTTCAGAAAGTTACAAAAAAGATTATTCATGGTCTTCGTTGTACATGCCTGTAAGCGTTGGAATAGGCTGGAACGTAACCCCTTTGGTAAGTCTAGAGTATCGACCCGGATTTTTTATACGTTTCGCGGCAACTACCGGAAACAGTGACTCCTTGCATCAATATTCAACTTCTTATACTGATGGTTGGGGCTTTCAAACCATCGACAAAATGGGATTGGGCACATTTGGTATTTTTCAACTGAGACTAAGATTTTAAAAAAATCATATTTATTTATCATTAAAAATTCAGCTATTATGAAAAGAACAATTCAAATTCAAAGTTTGCTGCTTGCCTTTTTCATTGGTTTTACATTGAATGTGGCCGGTCAGAACAGAAAAGCGGATAAAGACACCAAAAACTGGATTTACGAAATTGAACCTGTGGGTGTTGGTACACAAGGTTCTTATTTAATCAAAGTTTGGTCTTATTCAAAAAAACCGCAAGTGGCATTGGATCAGGCACAGAAAAATGCCGTTCATGGCATTATTTTCAGGGGATTCCTGGGTATTTCAGGCGTTCCGGGTCAACGACCATTAACAAACAACCCCAATCTGGAAGTGGAACAAGCCGAATTCTTTAAAAACTTTTTTGCAAACGGCGGGAAATACATGAAATTCGTGAATGTTACGAACGATGGGGCAGTTTCAGCCGAAGACCGGTTGAAAGTTGGAAAAGAGTTTAAAATTGGCGTTATTGTTTCGGTGAATGTTGCCGGACTCCGAAAAGACCTGGAAGATGCAGGGATTTTGAGAGGCTTAAGCAGTGGATTCTAAGATTAAAAAAATCAGAAAGATGAAAAAAACAATTCATATCTTTAGTTTAATCATCATCGGTTGCCTTTGTATGTCGGTTGGTAATGCGCAACGAAATTCAAACATTGGACGGTACAATATTGAACCGGAGTGTCTGGGAGTTGAGATGGACGGCTCTGTAACTCTCCGCGTCTGGGGTACCGGTCGTAACCGCATTGATGCTGTAGATCAGGCTAAGAAAATTGCAGTCAGGGATGTGTTATTTAAAGGCATACGAAAAGGCAACCCGGATTGTAATCCCCGTCCGTTAATTTCCGAAGTGAATGCGGAGATGAAATACGAAGATTTTTTCAATAAGTTTTTCTCTGATCGGGGTGGTGATTACAAGAAATTCGTTTCGGGGAAAGATGAAAGACTCGACAATAAGATTTTCCGCAGAGGCATGGGCGATTCAAAAATGGTAACTTACAGCGTGATAGTACGTGTGCTCAGGTCAGAACTTAAAGATTACATGGCCGATGGTTTCGCACCGCGCAGTTCACCGGACTTCGAAGTGCCTTCGATAGGCATAATGAGAACCGAGCGGATCAACTGGAATTACGAAATTGAACCCGTTGGCATTGGCACTCAGGGAACTTATTTGATAAAAGTTTGGTCGTACTCAAGAAACCCGGTGTTGGCCATCGAACAGGCCAAGAAAAATGCTGTGCATGGTATCATTTTCAAAGGGTTTGGAAGAATAGAAGGCATTCCGGGGCAACATCCGCTAACGAACAATCCAAATCTCGAAACTGAACAAGCGGAATTTTTCAGAAACTTTTTTGCCAATGGTGGTAAATACATGAAATTTGTGAATGTATCGAACGATGGTGCTATAGCTGCCGAAGACAGATTGAAAGTGGGTAAAGAATATAAAATCGGCGTTATTGTTTCGGTGAATGTGGCCGGCCTGCGCAAAGATTTGGAAGAAGCCGGAATGATAAAAAGTTTAGACAGTGGCATGTAAAAACTATTTACGATTTAAAAAATGTACCATTTACTATTTAAATATGTACCATTTACTATTTAAATATGTACCATTTACTATTTAATAAAAAGAGGATAATCAGCACATTGCTGTTTTATTAATGTGACATTACATCATTCTCATTACTTAATTTATTCAAAATGAAAAGGATAAATATAATTTCAGCTATCATTTTCGCACTCTGCCTTTTGTCCATCGACGGCGGATTTGCGCAACGCAATTCAAATATCGGCAGGTACACCATTGAGGTTGAATGTCTGGGCATAGAAATGGATGGTTCGGTAACGCTCAGAGCGTGGGGAACCGGACGAAACCGGTTTGATGCGGTGGATCAGGCTAAAAAAAATGCCGTCAGAGCTATTTTATTTAAAGGTATGAGAAAAGGCAATGCCGATTGCAATCCGCGGCCATTGGTTCCTGAAGTAAATGCCGAAATGAAATACGAAGATTATTTTAATAAATTCTTCTCGGACCGACGTGATATTTATAAACATTTTGTCTCGGGAAAAGATGAAAGACTGGACAATAAAATTTTCCGCAGAGGCATGGGCGATTCGAAAATGGTAACCTACAGCGTGATTGTACGCGTATTGCGATCTGAACTGAAGGAACAATTAAGGGAAGATGGGATTATTAGATATTAGTTGGTAGTTGGTGGAGAGAAATCAAGAAAATAGAAATTAGAAATTAGAAAATAGAAATTGGAATTAAGAGAATTAAGAATTGCTTGTTGTCCTATTTTGGGTTTTATGAATGTGTCAGTCTTTTCAAAACATTACACTAATAATATAATATTGATATTGAAAATGAAAAAAATTAAATTTGTAATTATTACCTTTTTAGCTTTGACATTAAACATGTCTGCGTTTTCTCAAGCTAAAAAACCAACCATTATGGTGGTACCGAGTGATAACTGGTGTGTGAAGAATAATTTTGTGAGTGTTTTTGACAATATGGGCAGCACCATGAAAATTCCTGATTATAGGCGGGCACTGCAGGAAAGCACTGAATTATTGAACGTTATAAGCAAAATTAACGAAATGATGACCGAACGCGGATTCCCGTTGAAAAATCTGGAATCGGCTATGAAATCGATGCAAAACCAATCGGCTGAAGACGGCATGTTGAGCAGCAAAACCGGTGCCGATGCCAACGAAAGCCCGATTGATAAATTGAAGAAAGTGGCTAAAGCAGACATCATCATGCAACTCACGTGGACTATCAATCAAAACGGTCCG
This sequence comes from Bacteroidota bacterium, assembly GCA_022709605.1. Classification (GTDB taxonomy): domain Bacteria; phylum Bacteroidota; class Bacteroidia; order Bacteroidales; family Paludibacteraceae; genus Paludibacter. Next base: position 7,487 of record JAKLIM010000159.1, read on the forward strand.
AGGCGTTCGATAACTTTCAATCTGCAGGGACTGGATGCGTACACCGACAAGCAAATTGCAGGAGCTTCGGGAACAGGACAGCCTTCGTTTTCGGCAGAATTACCGGTATTGTTAGAAGAAGCCGTATTGGCTCATATCGATAATTTCAACGCTCAACTTCAGAAACATTTCGACGATTTATTTGCCAACGGCCGCGAAGTAAGTCTGAGAATAATGACTTTCAGCTCGTTCAACGGTGATCTGGAAAACGAGTACGATGGCAAAGAATTGAATGAAATTATCGAAACCTGGGTGTCGGATAATTCGGTGAAAGGTCGTTTCAGTTTGTCTGACGCCACCGAAAACACCATGTTGTTCGAACAGGTTCGTATTCCGCTATACGATGCTTCAAACCGCGCTGTGGATACACGTGGTTGGGCGCGCGACTTGCAAAAAATGCTTGCTGACAGATACCGAATTACAGCCAAACTTATGACTCGCGGTTTGGGTCAGGCCCAGCTGGTAATCGGCGAAAAATAATAAATTTTTAAAAAATATAAACATG
>JAKLIM010000016.1 GCA_022709605.1 Bacteroidota bacterium
CTTTTCAATTTCGTCAATCATCTCTTTCGGTTTTTTGTCACCTACAGCTGCGTAATAATCAGCAAGTACTGCATTCAGTTTTGTTTCAAAAGGTTTAACCGATGCTTTATAAGCATTGAAATCATCGTTCAAAGTTGCACCTTTTACTACAGCTTTAAAGGCTGAATCATTGGAAGTTACTGATATTTTTCCTTTTTCTAAATAAAATTCAACCACATCCTTGTTTCTGGAGTTGCGCAATGCATCAAAACCCACCCCTTTGCTATCGACCAGCAAACTGACCTTTCGCGGTGAAGTGATTTTACCCTTAAATTCGAATGCTCCATTGTTAAACGAAGTCGAATCCTGAGCATTACGTATGCCGGCACGCAACAAATAAACTTTTGCCGGAGGATTTAGTCCTCCTATTTTACCTGAAATCACATACTGTGCATCTTGTGCCAATAGAGCCAAAGGCAAAAGCAATGCACCCAAAAATATTTTCTTTGTCATATTATGGATTTAAAATTTGAATAATTATAAAAAAATGAATTCCAATTTGCAAATTACCGAAAAAAACATGAAATACCAAACAACATAAAGCTGTAAATTTTATAAAAGATTGAAATTATGATATTTGTTTTGCTTCAATAGCCAAAAATACGCATTCAAAGTTATTTATATGTCATTCGATAGTTTTTTATTCGGAATGAAATAAGAACAACCTATTTTTGCACAAAAATAAATTTAAACATCAATCATGCAACAGGTTAACCATTATTTCGTTTGAAAAATGAAAAATATTTACTTTCTTTGTTATTCAAAAGGATCACTTCCAATATTGAATTACAAATCATTTACAAAAACCCTTTCAGGATATCTTCTTTCATGCATCCTCCTGTTTATGAATATGAACGCAATGGCACAAATTAACGGCTATGTTAAATCCGGATTCGAACCGGTTTACAATGAATTTAAAAGGAATTTCGATACAGGTAAAGAATCGGGTGCTGCGCTCTGTGTTTATCACAAAGGCGAAAAGGTAATTGATTTGTGGGCAGGTATTGCCAATAAAAAGACCAAAACGGTATGGAATGAAAAAACCCTGGTTTTATACTTTTCGGCGACCAAAGTTGTTGCTTCGCTGTGTATTGCCAAGCTTCATTCCGAAGGAAAAATTGATTACGACCAACGCGTAGCCTATTATTGGGAGGAATTTGCAAAAAACGGCAAGGAAAATATAACCGTTCGTCAGCTTTTGTCGCATCAATCGGGATTGTGCCTGTGGGATGGAAGTTTGTCGGTAGCGGAATTGGCCGATAGAGAAAAACTGACCGAAAAGCTCGAAAATGCTTCTCCATACTGGAATCCGGGCGATTATAGCGGTTATTCCGCAGCATTGGCCGGACATTATATGAGCGAACTTGTTCGACGTATCGACGACAAACATCGTTCGCTGGGGCAATATTTTCAGGAAGAAATGGCTCAACCGCTGGGTGTGGAATTTTACATTGGCCTGCCCGATTCGGTTGGAGATGAACGCATGGCGCACATTGAGATGAACAATCCTTTGAAACGAATTTTTATGCTCGACAAAAGTCCGAAAGGACTGATTAAACAAATGTTGAACCCATCGTCGCTGTTTTTTAAGTCGATGACGCTGGTAAAAGGTTACAACGTGAACGAACGCGAAACCTGGCGCATTGAAGAACCCAGTGGCAATGGAATTGGAACTGCCGAAAGTCTTGCCAAATTGTACAGCGTATTTTCACTTGGAGCTAAAGAGCTTGGCATTCAGCAATCTACATTAACCGAGTGTGAAGGGCCGGGGTTAGATCCTAAATTCCCGGATGTGGATAAAGTGATGGGAATTCCGCTGTATTACCGCAATGGATTTATGAAGAATGGTGAAGGTTCAACGCCTTTCCCCAACGATTCCTGTTATGGATTTGGTGGTGCAAGTGGCTCCATGGCTTTTGCCGATCCGGTGAATCAGGTTGGTTACTGTTATGCGCCCAATAAAATGGGTTACGATTTTCCTGACAGTCGCGAAGGCAATATTCAGAAAGTGCTATACGAATGTTTAGCCGGGTTGCAATAGTCGTTCAAGTCCCGAAATCCGTCATTCACCAAAAAATAACGGGCATTGATGGAAATAATATTGTGAAACACCTGCATAAATCGTAATTTTGACTATTCATAACCAACAAAATACATGGAAAGCACAACATCAAACTTTGACAGCAAAGAATTAAACAAACTTCGGTTGGTTTTTGAACAAACGCCCGGGTCAATTTTTATTCTCGACCGTGAATTCAGATTTGAATATGTAAATCCGAGTTTTACAAGGCTTTCGGGTTATTCGAAAGAAGAATTAATAGGAAATACGGTTGGAGCACTTTTTTACCACAAAGATTTACCTGAATCGCGAAAAGAAATTATAAATAGTTTGCTGAAAGGCGAAAAGTGGGAAGGCGAATTGCTTACGTTCAATAAAAATGGCTCAACATATTGGGCAAATACGCTCGCTGCGCCTTACAAAGACGAAAATGAAAACATTGAAGGTTACATAATTATTCAGCAGGATATTAGCGACCGGAAGCAAATGGAGGTCTCACTCAGCGAAAGCGAAAAACTTTACCGTACGCTGATTGAATGCTCGTTAGAAGCTGTTTCGCTGAATCAGGATGGGAAATTCCTATTGGTAAACGATGCATTTTGTAAGTTGTTTGGCTATACGGAAGACGAGATTTTTAGTATGAATCCGCAGGATTTCATTGCTCCCGAAGATCGTGAAAGAGTTATGGACTTGCACTACAAACGCATGCGGGGAGAATTGAACACCATGCGTTACACAGCAAGTTTTTTACATAAAACAGGTCGGAAAATACTTACCGAACTTAACGCAACAACAGTTCAGGTAAACGAACGGAATGCTTCATTCATAACCATGTGCGACATAACCGAACGCACTGAAATGGAAAAAGCCTTGCGCGAAAGTGAAACAAAATACAAAACATTGGTCGAAAATTCGCACGATGGCATCATGATTATCCGTGATAGTAAAATTTTGTATGCCAACGATACGATATGCAATATGGTGGGTTATTGCCTCACCAATCAAACAGTTAGCATCATTCACCCCGATGATCGCCCCAAAATGATTGCCATTGGCGAGCGCCGGAGAAATGGTGACACTTCCACAATTCACGAAACTATGCGCCTTGTAGCTAAAAATGGTGAAATAAAAGAGTGCGAAACAACTTCTACATTGGTGGAATTTAATGGAGAATGGGGTGCCTTTTACACGGTACATGATGTGACGGAACGAAACAGGTTTGAACAAGAACTCAAAAAAAGTGAGCAAAAATACCGCGAGTTAGCTGAAATGTTACCACAAACCGTTTACGAGTTAGACTTGAACGCCAATCTGAAATATCTGAATAAAGCCGGGCGCATGAAGTTTGGAACGGCTTATGAAACATCGGATGTATCGGTTTTCAGCATTGTAGTGCCCGATCAGCTTGAACGAATGAAAAATAATTTTACAAACGTTAGTTTTAATAACATTCCATCCAAAGGCAATTTTTATAAACTTCGTCAGGTGGATGGTCAGATTTTCGAGGCCATGATTTCGGCTACACCCATGATAGTGAATGGTAAAACTGTAGGTCAGAGAGGTGTTGTTATTGACATTACTGATCACGTGAATATGCAAAATGCACTGCGCGAAAGCGAGGAAAAATATCGAACCTTGATTGAAAATGCGACCGATGGAATTGTGATTGTTCAAAACGGATTGTTGAAATTTGCCAACCAAACCATGTGCGATATAATGAAATACAGCATGGATGAACTATTGAACAAGCCATTTCTCGATTACATCGACGGCGCAGAGCATGAATCGTTAAACGACTTCCACAGCCGACGAATGCAAGGTGAGCAATTCAGCAACATTCTCCGAAGCCAGTTTATACGAAAAGACAAAAAAATGATTACCGTAGAACTCAATGCGCGCACTTCAAACTACAATGGTTCGCCTGCCGGTTTTATTATCATACGCGATATAACCGACCGCCTGAAAATTGAAAATGAACTTCAAATTGCGAAATCGGAACTTGAAAAACTCAATACTCAATTGGAAAAACGCGTAAAAGAAAGTTCCAAACGCCTTACTGAAGCCCGCACACAGCTTATTAATTTGCAAAAAGAGAACCTGCAATCGCAATACGATGTACTGAAACAACAGGTTAATCCTCATTTCCTGTTTAATAGCCTGAATGTGTTGACTTCGTTGATAAAATTAGAACCCGATTTAGCCGAAAAATTCTCCGAACAGTTATCAAAAGTGTACCGATACGTACTCGAAAATAAGGACAATGAATTGGTAGATTTGAATACGGAACTCAACTTTTTGGATGCTTACATTTTCTTGTTGAATATCCGGTTTGTAGGAAAATTGAATGTCAACCTCAATGTTCCTGAAGAGAACCGCTACGATAAAATTATTCCGTTGGCCATGCAATTATTGATTGAAAACGCTATCAAACATAACGTTATGTCAAAACAAAATCCATTGGTTATTGATATTTTTATTGATAAAGAAAACTGTTTGAATGTAATAAATAACTTGCAGGAACGACCATCGCAGATTGTTTCGACCGGTGTGGGATTAAAAAATATTTTGAATCGATATAAACTGCTCGATTTATCGATTCCAACTTTTGAAAAAACAAAAAATCAATTTATAGCTAAAATACAATTAATAAAATAAAATCCTATGAAATACTTATGTGCATTAATCACTGTATCTGATATTAACCAAGCGAGATATTTTTACGAAAACCTTCTGAAACAAGAAGTGGAAACTGATTTTGGAGAAAACGTGGGGTTTAAAGGTGGTTTTTCCATTCATTTAGAAACACATTACAAAAATCTAATCAACAAAGAAATAAAACAAGGCGGAAATAATTTTGAATTGTATTTTGAAGATGATGATTTAGATCAACTTGTAAACACATTAAAAGCAAATTCGGTTGAGTTTGTACATGAGCTTCGCGAACAACCCTGGTGTCAAAAAGTAGTGAGATTTTATGATCCCGATAAATACATCATTGAAATTGGTGAAACCATGAAACATTTGGTACAGCGATTAAAGAAAACAGGATTGGAAGCGGAACAAATTGCAAAAGCAACTTCGTTGCCAATAGATTATGTAAATATTTTATCAAACGAATAACATGAAAGCACTAATAATTGAAGATGAAGCGTTTGCAGCCCGTCGGCTTGAAAACATGATTAAAGAAATTGACCCGAAAATCGATGTGGTAGCCAAACTTGAATCCGTCAGCGAATCGGTGGCTTGGCTCAAAACCAATGTGCAACCCGACTTGATTTTTCTGGATATTCAGTTGGAAGACGACCTGAGTTTTGCCATTTTTGAACAAGTTCAGGTGCGCTCAAAAATCATTTTCACTACGGCGTTCGACGAATATGCGATCAAAGCTTTTAAACTGAACAGCATCGATTATTTGCTGAAACCGATCAATCAGGATGAACTTAGCCGGGCAATTGATAAATTCCGTTCATGGACAACTGAAACATCACCGGTAATTGATGCCGTTATGCTTCGCGATTTATTGCGTCCGCAACAGGCTTATCGCGAGCGGTTTATGGTAACGGTTGGCGACAAACTTAAAACTATTTACGTGAGCGATATTGCTTATTTCTTTTCGGCTGCCGGAATCACATTTGTGGTGATGCAAACCAAAAGTCAATATTCGCTGGATTTCAGTTTGGATAATTTGAAAGACATGCTGAACCCTAAAGACTTTTTCCGGGTTAACCGACAATTTCTAATTGGTTTAAAATCAATAGAAAAGGTGGTCGTTTATCCAAAAAGCCGACTGAAATTAGTGCTTAATCCGCCAACTGAGGCCGATTTATTTGTAAGCATCGACAAAGCGCCGGAGTTTAAACAATGGTTGGATGGAGAGTGAAAATAATAATTCAAAAAACAGTTTGTGGCAAAAATTCAATTGGTAGAATAACAACTTGTATATGAATAAACTAATAGCAATAAAAATTACACACACGCTGATCTGGATTTTCATGGTGGCTGTTATTTTCTACGTTTTATACTCGGGAATTTTTAATCAAATTAATATTCTTACCTGGATTTGCATTACCATAATTATTTTGGAAGGATTTGTTTTGATGGCATTCAAAATGTCCTGTCCGCTTACTGTTTTGGCGAGAAAATATTCCGATTCGAAAAGCCACAATTTCGATATTTATTTGCCTGAAAGGTTGGCACAATACAATAAACAGATTTTTACAACCATTTTTCTTTTGGGCTTATTAAGCGTGATTTTTCGGACATTTTATTAACGGTTCGCATTATCAATTTATTTAAAAATTAATCTTTAGAAATAAATCAATATAATCCTCAAAAATTGAATTTAATGGAAACTAAAAAAGCAGCCATCATTTATCAGAGCAAGCGTGGAACAACACAAAAATACGCAGCCGAAATTGCATTTTACCTTAAAAAAAAGGGCATTGAATCGAAAGTTACATCGGTTCAAAAGTTTAATAGCAACGATATTGCTGCTGTCGATTACATTTTTTTTGGATGCTGGACAAGCGGACTCTTTTTCATTTTGCAACATCCCGATAAAGAATGGATTCAATTTGCGAAAACTCTCTCTCAGAATTTAACGGCAAAAACAGCCTTGTTCACTACTTATAAAATAAGAACCGGAAGCATGTTTCGGAATATGAAGAAATACCTACAAGGCAAAACCCACGAAGCAAAGTTACAACTTCAATCGCGAAACGGCGAATTAACAGAATTTAATAAAAACTTAATCGATTTATTCGTTGATTAATATAAGATTTATATACTTTTGCTTTTGTTAAACATAAATAATAATCCTATGCAACCCATTACTCAACAGCAAATTAATCGCTTCGTAGCAGGTAAAACCATCGCTATTGTGGGCGCATCACGAAAAGAGAAAAGTTTTAGTGCCGATGTGGCAAAACATCTTCAAGAGTTAAACTACAAGTTGTGGTTCGTAAATCCGAATTACGAAACCGATGAACCCGGAAACGCGAAAGTACAATCCATTACAAAATTGCCCAAAGATGTAAAACATTTATTGGTGCTTACACCGGCTATGGAGACTGAATCGGTTGTAAAACAAGCTATTGACAACGGGATGGACAATATTTGGATTCAACAAACATCTGAAACATCGGCGGCTATCGAGCTGGCTCAGAATAATAATGTAAATCTGATTCACCATCAGTGTATTTTTATGTTTACCAAGCCAACAGGCATTCATAAATTTCATTACACCATAAAACGTGTGTTTGGTTCGTTGCCAAAATAAGATAAACAAATAAATATCACAGTAAAAGCAATCCTCAAAGAAATTATCTTAAAGGATTGCTTTTTGCATTATAATTTTTTCCATTTTTAAAACATAAATCAGTGGAAATATATAATGTCGTGAAATTTTCTTCTTTGTAACCTGCAAAGAAGGTTGTATATAAAGATACATGATTATCCGCATAATGTTCAAATTAATATAATTCGAGTTGGGTCTCGCGATTTTTAATCGCGGTTTTAAAAATCCAGCCTACAGCAGGTCGGCGCGAATCCCACTTCAGCTCACTTTAATCCAGCGGTTAAAAAAAGGAGGTTGTTTAGCGGATTATCATAAAAAAAGTTTTTTTTTAAACTATATATTTGTATTTTAATAAGGTTAATATTTTGGTAATTAGATTTCTACGAAGGTTGAAAAGAAGATAAATAAGGTTTTTTAAGACCTTATTTTTTTTAAAACCTTAGAAGAAAAATTGTAACCCTAAGTTAAACCTTATTACCTTATTTGTTACTTATTTATAACACCATTTATGACTTTTGAGATTGCCTCATTAGGGTAAGTATAGTTTGAAAATACGACTTTATATTTTTGTAATAACTTATAATCGTTTCAACCCTTATAATCTTACATTCATAAGCCAAAAACCAGCTTTCAAATAACTTAATTTGACGAGAAATAATTCTTTTTGTTTCTTTGCAACAAAATTAAAATCATCAAAAAGTATTTTTAAAATTCATTCTTATGTCATTCAAAAAGTATTTCCTGTTAGTTATTTCAATTTCAACATTTCTTGGAATTTCTGCAAAAAATGTAGGCGATGTTTCGGCAACTGTAAAGGATATTCAAACCAAAGAACCAATTGCATTTGCTTCGGTTGAATTGCTTAATGCAAAAGATAGCTTATTGTCGGGCTGTATAACCGACTCGAAAGGTTATTTTGAATTAGCTCCTCCGGCACAAACCTCCAAAATTCGTATCCGGTTTATGGGTTACAAAAACATGGAAATGGCATTCAAAGATAAAGATTTGAAGGTAGTTTACATGGAAGAAGAAGCCCGCCAGTTGAATGAAGTTAATATTAATGGTTCAGCCCGTCAGAATAAAATTGACCGCGATGTTTATACCGTTACTAAATCGATGCGCGACGGAACAACCAGTTCGCAGGAATTACTGGGAAAACTGAGTGGCGTGCATTACAATGTTTACAACAAAAGTATCAGCGTAAACGGAAGCACCAACGTACTTATTTTGGTGGACGGCATCGAAAAAGATCAGCAGTTTGCAAAAAATCTGCAACCCGAACGCATCGAACGTGTTGAAATTATCAAAGATCCGGTTGGAAAATATGCTACCGATGGTTACACTGCGGTTATTAATATTGTAATGAAAAAAGATTATACCGGCATCGATGCTTCGATCAACAATACCGCCTTTTTCGATATTGCAGGTAAAAATGGCGACGATAGGTTTGCTCAGGATTATGGAAATGTGAACATTAATTACACCTACAAAAATCTGAATGTTTATACTTCAGGATCGATATACGGCGGAAACTATAATCTTCCGACAGAGTTTGTAAAACGCTATGGATCAATTACATCAACAACGCAACCAATGGATATAAACAATCCGAACACCAGGGTGAATCCACGAAACGGGAATATTGCGCTGGGAGCAGATTACACGTTTAATAAAAAGCATACATTTTCGACCGAATTTAAATACTCCGATAATCATGGTACTGAGAATTCATCCTTTGTTATGACAAATTCGGTGAATAATGTAGAAACCGGAACCAGCTCTTCGCAAACAACATCCCGTAACAAGACTGTAAACTTGCAGGCCGGGCTTACTTACAAAGGTAAATTAGACGAAAAAAACACCTTGAATGCTGACGTTAGATATTACAAAACAAGCGGGTACAATTACAGCTATTTTAAGCAGGATAATTTCACTGGCGTGAGCGACATAGATTTGAGTGGCGATTACATAAGAACAAATATAAACTATGTACATACATTTTCGCCTAAACTAACACTTGATTTGGGCTATGGAAATGTCTATTCTACCAATACAAATACGCACAACAATAATTCTTTTACACGTTATAATTATCGGAACAGGGTATCGATGTATGCAAGTTACCGCCCGTTCGACAAACTGAGTGCAAAAGTGGGTGGAATTGTGGAAAATTACACGCAAACCTATGGAAATGAGTCAAAAAACCTGACAGCGTTTATGCCATTCGTTAATGTGCAGTTTATTCCGGGTCAGAAATTTAATGTAGTGGCAAAATTTCAATCGGGTGCTAAATACCCGTCCATTGATCAACTAAACCCTTACAAAGCGGCAGTTGATTCTATTATGTACGCTTCGGGTAATCCGGCGCTGAAAACCGGCATTTACAACACCATCGGTTTGGATTTTAATATTTTGAAATTCATTACTTTGTCGCCGTTTTACACCTTCAACAATTCGTATATTTCGAGTTATGTAAGTCCTGATCCTGTAAACAATCTGCATTATCTGACACAAACGGTTAATGCCGACAAATACAATCATTACGGTGTAAAACTCGATTTTACTGTACCGTTTGGTAAAAAAATATTTTGGCAAAACAACGTGAACTTGTCGAAAAGCAACATTGCTTACAAAGGCGAGAGCAACTCAGTTGACAATTTGGGCATAAATTCGAACCTCATTTATGTGGAACCAACTAAAGGTTTAATGGCCGGTTTGGTTTATCAAAAGCAAATTCTCCGCGATATAAACATCCAGGGATATAGTTCTAATGGAAATGATTTAATGCTTGCCATGCTTCGCAAATCAATGCTGAAACAGAAACTAAATGTAACACTTTACTACATAGCACCGGTAAATCTTGGATTGTCATACGATATACCCAACTTAACACAAACTGCAACTTATTATCAAAAAACAAATGCCAAAATGATTTTTATTAAACACCTGACATTCATCGAAGTGAGTTATAATTTTTCGTCGGGCAAACAAACCAAAAAACAACAATCAACCACCGACGAAGAATTCAATTCAGGCAAAAAAGGTGGTTTTGGATTATAACCGACACCGTTTTCCCGGCAGTAAAAAGCAACCGTTTGACTTACAAACCGGTTGCTTTTTTGTTGTATGTGCATATACTCTAAATTTTTAGAAAAACACTCAATCCTCACTTACAGGCATTCATCGCCTGCATTCATCTACTCACTGTATATTAATTGTACACCTTTTTCAGCTGAATTACTTTTGTTTTGAAATTATGATGTAAAATCAATTCTACATAACAAAACAAATTATTCACCAATAAAACAAATTACAAACAAAATGAAAAAGACATTATTATTAATGAGTGTTATTTTAATGAGCTTAATGGCTCAGGCACAAAATGTTACTGGTAAATGGAGTGGTATTCTCCAAAGTAAAGGTCAGAAATACGAGCTTGTATTTCACGTATCAAGTATAGGCGAAAAGTTAATTTCCACGATGGACAGTCCAAAACAGAATTTTTTCGGTTTTAAAACTACTTCAACCGAATTAAAAGATTCAATGCTTACCATCAGTATGAAAAACGCCAACATGGAGTTTCAGGGAAAGTTGCTAAGCGACAACCGATTAGTAGGTATTTTCACACAACTGGACCAAATTACTTTTTTGGAATTAAGAAATGAAAAGTATGCAATCAACAAATCCAAAATTGAAATACCTAAAAAGTATCATTCGTATTCTTACTATATCGATACTGTACAATTGGGGAACAATTCGAGAGCTATTCAATCCATGCCAATAAAAAAAGGGAGAACATTGGCAGTTATTTTAAACTGCCAAACCACCGACACAAACCAAATCAAAATGAAAAGCGAACTTGTTGATCATTTAACCGGCAATGGTTTTACTGTCATTTGCATTCAAAGTGCTGTTGATATGCAATCTGCCATTGAGTACTTGTACACACTTGATATTGTTAACACAAAAAAAATCTCAACCTTGAAAATGGGTGAAGAAACATTTATGTTGACGCGTTTAGATTCGAAGAAATGCATATCGAAAGAAATAGCTCGCACCGAAAATAAAGTGAAGACAATGAACTTGCTTACTGATTGGTTGATAAGAGGTTAATGACCGGAGTAATAATTAAAAAGAAGTTATATAAAAATTAAAAACAAGATTTAAAAAAAATCAAAAACAATTTTTTAAAGGTATGAAAAAGACAATTTTAGCATTCACTATGCTACTTTCGGCCGGAGCAGCTGTAAAAGCTCAAAATCAGGAAACGATTAGAAATGAAGAAGTTCGGTATCATTTTTTCACAAACAACATTCCGTCCGATTGGAATTATCCATTAATTGGATTAGTAAACAATGTGGAAGGAAATCACGCCAGTTTTCAGATTGGGTTGGTAAATTCTACCTCGGGAAATTTCGGAGGAATACAGGTTGCAGGTATTGTTAACAGTGTAGGTGGCAATGTTATAGGGCTACAAAGCGGTTTCATTAACAGTGTTGGTGGAAATTTCAGAGGAATTCAGTCGGGTTTTATAAACTCAATAGGCGCTGATTTTAGTGGTTTGCAATATGGGTTTATAAATTCAGTTGGTGATTCGTTTTATGGCATTCAAACCGGGTTTTTAAATAGTTGTACCAGCGTTTCCGGCATTCAATCAGGGTTTATTAACTCCACTCAAGGCAGTTTAAAGGGTATACAATGCGGATTTGTGAATTCGGCAGGTGAGGTTCGCGGATTGCAATACGGTTTTATCAATAGCACAAAATCGCTCAGAGGTTTACAGCTTGGATTTATCAACTCCGTAGATAATCTGGAAAAAGGCTTACCCATTGGTTTTCTATCGTTTGTAAAACATGGCGGTTACAAAGCCATCGAAGTTTCGTACAACAATATTAATCCTGTAAATATAGCTTTTAAAACCGGGGTTCGGGCACTTTACACCTACCCAATGTTGGCTTACGATTGGCGATTAGCCGATGACCGTTTGTCGTTTGGTTATGGAATTGGCTCAAACTTAGACCTTAGCAATCACTTGTTTGTAAATCCCGAAATGGAATGGTTGCATCAGGTTTCGCTCGATTTCAATCACCATTCTACACTCAGATTTAATTTAGGCTATAATGTCAGCGAGAATTTTGAAATTGTTGCAGGTCCATCGTTGATCTGGCAAATTAAAATTAATGCAGACGATTTTCACCAAAAATACACCGAGTGGGATCCTTCAATAGTAGCAATTAACAAGCTGAAAGCCGGATTTAATGTGGCTTTACGCTATAAATTCTAAGTTTTTTTAAGGTAAAATAATTATGATGTTTAGACTCAGACCCTGGCAAGATGCTGATGCTTTTGCGGCAGCAGATTTAGTAAGTTCGAATATTAGCCGTTTTATGTCGGATGCATTTCCGGGAAACGATGTTGAAAAGTGGGAACAATTTATTCGAAATGCCAACGAAAATCCGTCGGCATTTTACAGGGTCATCGAGGTCGATGGAAAATTTGCCGGGAACATAGGCATACACATCTGCAATGACATATTGCGGATGAACGCCGAGCTCGGCTACTGGATTGGCGATCAGTACAAATGCCGTGGAATAATGACCGAAGCTGTAAAAGAAATGGTTCAACTGATCTTCACCATTTTTGAAGTAACGCGGATTTATGCCACACCTTTCGGCAATAATTTTGCTTCGCAACGCGTACTCGAAAAGGCCGGATTTACGCTCGAAGCCATGTTCGAAAAAATTTATATAAAAAACGGAATGAAGCATGACGAATTGGTGTATGCCATTCGACGTTGAAACGCATTTTTAATAAGCGTTATTGTTGATATTTAAATATTTAAGAATTATAAATTGGAATTTAAATCCGGGATTGAATAAATAAATCTCAACTGAATATTTACTAAAAGTATTGATATTTTTAGCAAAAAAGAAATAACTTTGCACGAATTAATACGTAACAATTTCTTCTAAAAGAATTCATTTCAATAAATCGAGATAAATGATTTTATTACATCCGAATGATTATCATAAAGTTACTGATATTCTGAATAAAGTGGAGTTCAATAACTATTTTGCCAAATCGGTAGTGCTGCAATATGTTACCGGCAAAATTTATGTGGATAAAACCGAAAATCCTACTGTAATTTACATTTTTCATCCTTACGGAATGTCTTTATTATTAGGCGATTATACTAATGTGGAATTTAACAGTGAATTCCGGAATTATTGCCTGAATACCGATAGAGTTCGGGAAAAAGCCGATTGGTTACAAGTGCAACCCCTCGAATGGTGTGCTGTTATTGAGGATATTGCAAAAACTTCAGAAAATATTATTGAACAATACGAACGACTCAATTTTAAATTCAACAGGGAAAAATACCTTGCATTTCGAAAAACAATTGATTTAAATAATTGGGAAATCGTTGAAACAAATGCTGAGATTTTTGATACCATGCCCGGAACCGTTGTGCCGCGATATTTCTGGGATAATGTAACCGATTTCATGTCAAAATCGAAGAGTTACACCCTAATAATCAACAACCAAGCTGTATCGACCGCTTTCGCAGCCTATTTATTGGACAAAGTATTGGAAATTGGCATTCAAACCGTTGACGGACATTACGGAAAAGAATATTCGGCCATAAGCTGCTGTAAATTAATTGATTATTGTCTCGAAAATGAGCTTGAACCAGTTTGGGCATGTAAAGGTGACAACATTGGGTCAATTAAACTGGCTCAAAAATTAGGATTTGAAAAAGCAAGAACCGGCCCGTATTATAAAATTAATTTTTGAAGTAAATGAAATTTCTTGCCATTGAAAAGGACATTCCGAATACTAACCGGGGAAACATCGAAAAAATACTTGCCGACGAAGCCCGGAAAGTTTATGAACTTTATTTGTCAGGTGCTTTGAGGGAAATTTATTTCAACGAAGCGCATAATGCAGTTCTGATTCTTGAATGCGAAAGCAAAAATCAAGCTTTCCAATTACTGGATTCACTTCCATTAATTAAAAGCAAAATGATTGAATTTGAGGTGATGGAGCTGTTGCCTTATACGGGTTTTCAGCGAATAATGAATTGAATATTTTTTTATTCGTGTAAAATCTCAACTGAAAGTTTTTTTTGCAATCCCATGTAATATTTGACTGTTGAAAATCGTCTATTAAGATGTACGAATTTATAATCAAATAGCATGGTAACAACGATCAGAAAAACTGAAAGAGACGAATATTTCATAACCGAATACGTAACCCGGGATGCTTTCTGGGATATTTATTCAAATGGATGCATCGAACATTATCAACTTCATAACCTTCGTAATCATCAGAATTATATCGAAGCGTTGGATTTTATAGCCATCGAATCCGAAATAATTGTCGGAAATATTGTACTCTCCAATGCCTGTATAAAAAACAAAACAGAACAAAATGAAGGTGTTTTATGTCTGAAATCGTTAGCTGTTTTAACTGATTATCAGCAACAGGGAATTGGTGCAAAACTGATGAAACATGCCATTGCAGAGGCTAAAAGGTTGGGATATAAAGCCATTGTAATTCCAGGAGAAGAGTCTTATTTTCAACAATTTGGCTTTAAAATCGCTTGTGATTTTACATTGATTAATCAGGTTAACATCCAAAGTTCTTTTATGGCTTTGAACCTTATTTCAGGCACTTTAGAAATGATGAACGGAATTTGTTTTGATTTCAAACCATCCGAAATAGATATAAATGAATATCAAAGATTCGATAAAAAGTTCCCATACAAAACAAAGGAACTTAAATCGGCTTAATGTTTTCTAACAACAATCTGAATTAGCAATAATAACCTTCGGCTCAACTGATTCAACCAACGAATGACATTCATTTGCATAATTAAATTTTTTAGGAAAAAGATATAAGGCGTGAAATGGAGAAATTGAATCCAGATATTTTTTTGTATATATTTCGCAAGAAAAATCAAATCTATATTCATTCTTTTTATTATGTTTGCTGAATCAAAAACAAATAAATGACCAAACAGGAACAAAGCCGGACAGAATACATTTCGCGCATCAATCGGGTGATGGAATATGTTGATAACCATTACAATGAATCAATTCATCTCGATCGTTTAGCCGAAATAGCACATTTTTCGCCCTTTCATTTTCACCGTATTTTCAGCACATTGACAGGTGAAACACCCGCTGATTTCTGTCTGCGTATCCGTACCGAAAAAGCTGCTCAGCAACTGAAAGATGATCCACGCAAATCTATTTCTGACATTGTGTTTGATTGCGGTTTTAGCAGTATGGCTTTGTTTGCACGCACTTTTAGGAAACATTTCGGGATAAGCGCCACCGCTTACCGTAAAATTGAACAACCTATAGTAGTTAAGGACGGTGTTTATTATAGCAAGAATGGTCAACCGCTCAGCAAGAAAAATCAAATCTATGTGGCACTAAACAACGAACTTTGTTCCGTAAATTTAAAACAAATTATCATTATGGAAACAAAAGTTATTGTAAAAGAAATGCCTGATATGCAGGCTATTTATTGTCGGCACACGGGTGCTTTTAACGAAATTCACAAAGCGTACAACAAACTTATGCAGTTTGCCGGGCCGCGTGGGTTAATCGGAAAAGACTCGCATACAGTCACCGTTTATCACGATGATCCTTCGGTGACCGAAATCAGCAAAGTGCGTCAGAGTGCATGTTTGGTGGTTGACAAAGATGTGCAGGTGGAAGGTGAAATTGGAAAAATGACCATTAAAGGAGGAAAATTTGCAGTAGGACATTTTGAGATTGATGTAACAGAATTTGAAAATGCCTGGAACACCATGTGTGTATGGATGACCGAAAGTGGCTACGAACCGGGCGAAGGTAATCCATACGAATTATACTACGCGGATCCTGAAAATCATCCCGAACATAAATTTGTGTTGGATATTTGCATTCCGGTAAAAAATATCTAAACTTTGGAAAAGTTGTATTAAAAAAGTCTATAATCTTTACTCTTTATTCTTTGATCTAATATGAAACACGATTGGAAAAAATCAGAAAAGCAGTTTTACGCTCCCAAAAGCGAACCTGAAAAAGTGAGCATCTCTGCCATGAACTTCTTTAGCATTCGGGGCGAAGGCGACCCGAATAATCCCGAATTTGGTGAATATATCAGTGTGTTGTATTCGCTTTCGTACGGCGTAAAAATGTCGCCCAAACAGGGTTTTGCACCGGTGAACTATTTCGAATACAGCATTTATCCGCTCGAGGGTGTATGGGATTTAAAAGAAGAAGCGAGAACAAAATCAATGGAAAAAATTGACAAAGATGCGTTGGTTTTCAATCTAATGATTCGTCAGCCGGAATTTGTGACACCGGAATTTGCAGCCGAAGTAATCCAACGCGTCAGCAAAAAGAAACCACATCCATTGCTCGCCGAAGTAAAGTTTGAAACCTTAACTGAAGGTGATTGTGTGCAAATGCTTCACACCGGAAGTTACGACGACGAACCGGCCAGTTTTGCCCGCATGGAAGCTTTTGCAGTAGCCAACGGATTAAAACGGCAGAGTAAAATTCACAGGGAAATTTATTTGAGTGATGCCCGAAAAACAGCACCCGAGAAGCTTAGAACGATACTCCGGTTTTTGGTGGAATAAATGTCGTTGATTTGGGATTAGACTAAATCATAAAAGCTTTGTAGATTTATACAAAGGATTGCCCCATTCTTATGGAGCAATCCTTCTCTACTTAAAGTTTCTTGCCAATATAAAATACATATCCATAATACTCCTTGTATTGCTGATACATTTTTTCTTCATGATTCAGATTGTCCAATAACTCTTTTGCAGTAGGATTGTCAGGATATTTTTCCCTGAAAAACCGCTGAGCTTCCCCCTGTGGTTTGTAGAAAACGTCAGTCCAACAATATTCCGGCAAACAGAATGCCGCTACCGGAATGTAACCCGCTTTTTGTAACTGTGCCATTTTGACAGGAATAGTATCAATTTCGGGATAAGCTTCGTTCCAGAAATCATTAATTTCGGCAGGTCGTTCATCGGTAAACCACGATGCTTCGGTTACAGCAATGTATCCGCCTTTTTTCAGGTATTTGCGCCATTCGGTTACACCTCGCTCAAAACCAACATTATAGATTGCTCCTTCAGACCAAATAAGGTCTAACGATTCGTTCTCAAAAGGCAGATTATCCATCGAACCTACTATGCCTTTCACCTTATTCTCTAATTCTAAAGTGGATGCGTTGCGGTTGAAAATCTCAATAAAGTCGGCAAACAAGTCCAATCCGGTAATTGTACCGGCACAGTGTTGTGCCAAAACCATGGTTTGTCCTCCGGTGCCACAACCCAAATCGGCAATCACCGATTCTTTGTTGAGATTGTCAATAAAACTCAGTGCTTTGAGAGTTGACTCCTCACTTCCGGGACCCTGACGTTCGATACTCGAAAAATATTCGCAGATTAAATTAAAATCAAATTCGTGAATGTTTTTATATTCTTCATTACTCATGATGGTAAAGTTTTATGAGTCAAAGCTTTGCAAAAATGCCATTAGCTTCAACTTAATTATTATTATTATTTAAAAATATGATGTAATACTCAGACAAGAATATGCCTGAGGAAACGAGGGGATAATCACGGTTGCAAATGCATCAATGATTATTTACTTTACCAAATCCGAAATTAAATTAAACATCCAATTGTTTTAGTGCTGCAAAAATATAAAAAAGTATTCAATTGAAAACACAAAAATATGTTCCTCATTATTTTAATTTAAAAATAACTATGTTCATCCACTGTTTTTAGTCATTCATGATATTCCATTTTCCAAAAACAACAAATAACAATTATATTTGTGTCAAATTTTTTTGATCGTCTTAGTATTTTTACTTTATATTATCAAATATCAATAACATGCCACTAAAATTTCTCAAAAAAACATATTCGGGTTACCACAAGCCCGGCGGACAAAAAGAGCTGCTGGAGTTGGCTTTGCCAATGATTATTGCCACAGCTTGCGATGGAATAATGACATTCACCGACCGGCTTTTTCTTGCCAAAGTTGGTTCGGAACAAATGAATGCTTCGCTGGCGGGTGGAGTTGCACTGCAAATGCTTACTTTCTTTTTTATCGGACTAATAGGTTATACTACAGCACTTTCGGCTCAATACATGGGTGCGGGCGAAAAACATAATTCGTCTCGAACCACTTTTCAGGGCATTATTATCACCCTGATTGCCTGGCCATTGATTATTTTGATAAAACCTTACCTGTCGTCACTTTTTGGTTTGCTCAACACGCCTGAATCACAAATTGCCTATCAGATTGAATACATCTCCGTATTGGCCTGGGGTGTTGTTTTTGCATTGCTTCGTCATACGCTGAGTTGCTATTTTGTAGGCATTGGACGTACAAAAATAGTGATGCAAGCCACTGTGGCAGCTATGGTTACCAATGTTGTGTTGGATTATGTGTTGATTTTCGGAAAATTCGGATTTCAACCCATGGGGATTACAGGAGCTGCTTTGGCAACGGTTTCGGGCTCGGTAGTAGCTACAATTATGCTATGTATTACTTATTTGGGACATAAAAACAATATCGAATTTTCAGTCCGAAAATCGTTTCGGTTTTCAGCCGAAATAATGAAGAAACTGCTCTATTTTGGATCTCCTGCAGGCCTTGAAATGTTTCTGAACTTTATTGCTTTTTTCTTTATGGTTGCGTTGTTTCAGGCGCAGGGCGATGTGGCTTCCACGGCTACCACCATTATGTTTAACTGGGATTTGGTATCATTTATTCCGCTTATCGGCATCGAAACAAGCGTAACAAGTTTGGTGGGCCGTTACATGGGTGCCGGACGACCACAAGTGGCGCATCGGGCAGCATTGTCTGGTATTAAAACAGGCATTATTTATTCGGTTGTTATTCTGATGTTATTCATGTTTATTCCCAAAACATTGGTACTGGTTTTTCAACCCGATGTACCCAGCGACATTTTCAACAGTGCAGTTCCTACAGCCGTAAGTATGATTCGTATTGCCTCGCTTTATGTACTACTCGAAGCCGTTATGATAGCTCTTGTGGGTGCATTACGCGGTGCCGGCGATACGCATTACACGATGTTGGTATCAATTATTACACATTGGACATTTGTGCCCGTTTTATATTTGTGCCTGAATGTTTTTAATATGTCCGTACCTTTCAGCTGGTTTATGTTAGTTCTGTTTTTTCTTATTTTTAGCGTAGTTTTAGTTTTGCGTTTCAGGAGTGGGAAATGGAAGAAAATAAAAGTGATTTCGTAATATTAG
>JAKLIM010000160.1 GCA_022709605.1 Bacteroidota bacterium
AATACCTGGTGCAATCGATGTGGTTAATTGAGCAGCACTAGCGAAGCCCCAAGGAGCAGTAGCTGATTCAAAATTTTCTGAAATAATTGATGTTTTAACTAATGCTGGACTTGCTGCTTGAATTATAAAAACAACAAATAGAATAATTGAAAGTAAAGTAATTCTTTTCATAAATAATAAATTTAAAAAATGATTATTAGAAATTGATTTTTTTAATTTTTGTCCGATTAAAATTCAATAATTTGACGTTACAAATAAAGAAGTAATTTCTAAGTTCAACAATGGAAATTCATACTTTTATATAGAAAATAATGCACCTGTTTGTCGTGAAGATTCTTTATGAATGTCCACCGACAATGATTCGCATGATTTTGAGATTAAGAATTACAAATCGGATGAGTTGCCAAATAATATTTTTGCGCCAAAACAATGTGCTTTTTGTGGGAATTGGAGGGTAAGATTCATCGTAATACCCTCTGACTTTATTAGTTGCCATAATATTGTATTTTTAAAAAATGTTTTAATAAAAAGTAGATCTGTTGATAAACATAAAATTTTAATTATAAGTTTTTTACATTCTAATATTTAATTTTTACGACTAAAATCAGAATATTTTTTGCGTAACGAACTTCTTTTTTCTCCTCT
Source organism: Bacteroidota bacterium (assembly GCA_022709605.1). Classification (GTDB taxonomy): domain Bacteria; phylum Bacteroidota; class Bacteroidia; order Bacteroidales; family Paludibacteraceae; genus Paludibacter. The sequence continues at coordinate 646 of JAKLIM010000160.1, forward strand.
TCAGGGGTTGGGGGGGGGGTTATTCAGGTATTAACCACCAGAAAGGATATCCTTTGGCTTTATGAATGAACATGTAATGTAGGAAAATCTTAATCCAGTGACCAGCTAAACCTGCCTCGCCTACAGTGTACGAAATATCGCGACCCCATTCAGGAAATTTTTCCCAATCAGGAACAATCGGGAAAACTGTCATGGTAGCGGCATTACCTTTTACCAATCCATATCCGGCCGAAACCACACAGGCTGCACCCATTTTACCCATCGAAGCTTTATGTTTGAAATCTGTCGTTCCGTTTTTAATCTGATCAACAATATTTAAAGCAACTACTTTACCTGTAACTCCCGAAGGCATTCCGGTACGTGGTGGAGCAGGAGTTATCAAAGTTCCGTTCGGACTTTTCATTGGTTTAGATATTTGATGCGGCGGTGCAAATGCAATTCCGGGTGCAAATATGTTTCTAAAAACCGGATTTTGATACGTTGAAGGCCAATCGTTAACGCTCCATTCCTCGAAGGGTTTTGCGGTGTAATCGGCATCTACTTTCATAAATCCCGATGGTGCGAACAGCGTTGAAGTTATGTCATTGTCGTTTTTATCAAACGCTTTCATTCCGGCACCGGCGAAAGCTGGTATCAGCATTGCAAAATCAAATGCTGCTGTATGGTATTCTCCATCAAGCGTTTCGTAATGTGCTATTCCATTTTCAATTTTGTTAACTCCTGCCCGTTTGATCCATTTTATTCCATATTCTGCAAAAATCGATTCACTGAATACTTTTGTTGGCGTTACGTAACCTCCTCTTTCGATAAATGCACCACCCATACCAAAATCACCTATTTCGTATTCGTTTGATATCCATGTAATTTCGGCTTTATCCTGCATTCCGGCTTTGCGAAGGGTGTGTGCAACATTAAGAGCATATTCAAAAGCAGCGCCCTGACAAGTAGCTGCAGCATGACCCGTACCAATCAGAAAACGGAGTTTTTCGCCTTTTTTCATGCGTTCCATGCAGGTTTGTAAGGCTTTCCAGGTTTCAATGGCATGATCGCATGAACAAACTGAATGTGTAAATTTTTTCGGTCCCAGTCCTTCGGTAGCATCAAAATTCAGCTTGGGTCCGGTGGCATTTACCAGGTAATCATATTCCACTTTTTCTGACTCACCAGTTCGTGAAGAACCTGTATATTCAATTGTAACAAAGGGTTTTGCACCATTATTATCACCATCAGGGTGAATCGATACAGCTTTTGCCTGTTTGTAATCTATTTTCCAACGATCGTACACAGGTTTCAGTTTGAAGCGTACCTGATCAATAGTCATTTTACCTACTCCCACCCAGATATTTGAAGGTATCCACTGATAATATTCCGAAGGACTGACTACAATTACCTGATGTTTTTTGCCGAGTTTCTTTTTAAGAAAGGCGGCGGCTGTATGTCCGGCAATTCCGGCACCCAAAACTACAATTTTTGCCATAGATGATTAAATTTAAAGGTGATGTATCATTATAATTGCAACTGAAAGAATTAACAAATGTATGTTTTTAATAATTAAACTATTTACAAATTAAATAATAGTATAAATACGTATCAAATGTAAATAATATTTTTTAAAAACACAGAGTTATCTATCTTAATACTGTTAATTTTCTATCATTTCATTGCAAAATATGCTTTTTGGAAACTTTTCCGTAAGAAAATTTGTTGTTTTATTAATTATTACTACTTTTGCACTGTCAAATTTAAAAAAGACAAATATGAACCGATTTTTTACATACTTTTATTTTTACTTTTACTTTAGCAGGTGAGAGCAGGATAAACTTATGTAAATGTGAATTAGAAGTAACAAAAACAAAACATATAAAATCCTGCTCGAACTTTCGGGCAGGATTTTTTTTAACACTAACGTGAAACATTAAACGTGAAACACGAAACAAAAAAGAATATGAAACGAGTAGCAATTCAGGGAGGAAATGGAGCATACCACGGCATAGCTGCCGAGAATTTTTTTGCAGGTGAGGAAGTGGAAATTATTCCATGCATTACTTTTCGGGATATTTTTACCGCCATTAAAAAAGATCCAAACGTAATTGGAATTATGGCCATTGAAAATACGATAGCAGGTAGTTTACTTCAAAATTACGAACTGCTGAAAGAATATAAACTACCCATTGCAGGTGAATTTAAATTGCGTATTTCACATTGTCTGGCCGCATTACCCGGTCAAACCATTCACCATATTAAAGAAATTCAATCGCACCCGATTGCGCTTATGCAATGTAACGATTTTCTGTATACATTGCCGGGTGTAAAAATTGTAGAACACGAAGATACAGCACTTGCAGCACGCGATATTGCTGTTAAAAATTTAGTTGGAAATGCAGCTATTTGTAGTACACGAGCAGCAGAAATTTACGGTTTAGAAATTTTAGCAACAAAAATTGAAACCAATAAACGTAACTTCACACGGTTTTTAATTTTTGGAAATCAATGGATGGTTGATGAAATATTGAAAGATGAAGTCATAAATAAAGCATCGATCGTTTTTACACTTCCTCATACCGAAGGCAGTTTATCGAAAGTGCTGTCGGTTTTTTCGTTTTATGGAATAAATCTGACCAAAATTCAATCCTTACCCATCATTGGCAGAGAATGGGAATATCAGTTTTATGTCGATTTTGACTTTGCCGATCACGAACGGTATAAACAATCATTGATAGCTATCAAGCCTTTAATTAACGAATTACGAACACTGGGCGAATATCCGGAAGGACAAACGCCGAAAGAATAAAGACCCCTAACCCCTAAAGGGGAATAAGAAATATTACAACAAATAATTTAATTAAATTATATGATTGATAAACAAGAAAATAAACTCAACGATACTAATTCCAATTCCCCTTTAGGGGTTTGGGGTAGTAAAATTGTACCTGCAGAAAGATTAAATTCAATTTCGGAGTATTATTTTTCGACAAAACTAAAAGAAATAGCCGAAATGAATGCCAAAGGCCTGAATGTGATAAGTTTAGGAATCGGAAGTCCTGACATGCCGCCTTCTACAGAAACGATTGAGGCGTTATGTAAATCGGCCGAAAAACCGGATGTTCATGGTTATCAACCTTATGTGGGAATACCTGAACTCCGCAAAGCATTTGCCGATTGGTACAAAAAATGGTTTTCGGTGGAACTGAACCCGACCAACGAAATTCAACCTCTTATCGGATCGAAAGAAGGGATTTTGCATATTTCATTGGCTTTTTTGAATATGGGCGATGGAGTTTTGGTTCCAAACCCGGGATATCCAACTTACGCTTCGGTTAGCAATCTTGTTCAGGCTAAAGTAATTACTTACGATTTGGACGAAAACAACAACTGGCAACCCGATTTCGACGCGCTTGAACAAAAGGATTTGACCAACGTTAAACTTATGTGGGTAAATTATCCGAATATGCCTACCGGTGCAAGTGCTACTGTCGAATTATTCGAAAAACTAGTTGCTTTTGGAAAAAAACACGGAATTGTGATTGTGAATGATAATCCTTACAGTTTTATTCTGAACGAAAATCATTTGAGTATTCTTCAGGTGGAAGGCGCAAAAGATATTTGTATTGAACTGAATTCGATGAGCAAATCGCACAATATGCCCGGTTGGCGCATGGGTATGCTTGCTTCGAATGCCGAATTTATTCAGTGGGTGCTGAAAGTGAAAAGCAATATCGATAGTGGTCAGTTCAAACCTATGCAGGTTGCAGCCATTGCAGCGCTAAATAATTCGGATGAATGGCACAAAGCCATGAACATAGAACTGTACAAAAACAGACGGAATAGGGCTGAAGAAATTCTTGAAACACTCAACTGTACATTCGATAAAAGTCAGGTGGGCATGTTTTTATGGGGCAAAATTCCTGAAAATTATACCAACAGTGGCGAATTAGCCGATAAAGTACTTTACGAATCGAATGTATTCATCACACCCGGATTTATTTTCGGAGACAAAGGAAACCGTTACGTTCGAATTTCACTTTGTGCCAACGAAAAGGTGCTAGGTGAAGCGTTGGAGAGAATTAAGGCTATATTTTAATGTGCCAATGTGCTAATGAAAAGAAAATTAAGAAATGTTGATAGCAACATCAAATTTTCAAACCACAAACCACAAATCACAAACCACAAACCACAAATTTTCAAACTTTAAAAACTTTCAAAATTAGAAATATATGGAATTAGAATCAATATTATTACCCGGCGTGGATGCCAAGCGTCCATTAATTTTAGCCGGACCTTGCAGTGCAGAAACTGAAGAACAGGTAATGCAAACTGCACGTGGATTGGCTTCACTCGGTATAAAAATTTTCCGTGCCGGAATCTGGAAACCTCGCACTAAACCCGGTGGCTTTGAAGGCATTGGAGTGAAGGGATTGCCCTGGCTCAAACGTGTAAAAACGGAACTCGGCATGTACACAGCTGTAGAAGTAGCAACTGCCAAACATGTCCGCGAAGCATTGGCGCACGATGTAGATATTTTATGGATTGGTGCCCGAACAACAGCTAATCCATTTGCTGTTCAGGAAATTGCCGATGCATTGGAAGGAACTGATATTCCGGTTTTTATTAAAAATCCGGTAAATCCGGATCTCGATTTGTGGATTGGAGCCATCGAACGCGTACACAATGCAGGGGTAAGGAAAATTGCGGCCATTCACCGTGGATTCAGTTCGTTCGATAAAAAAATCTATCGTAATTTACCGCAGTGGCATATTCCTATCGAATTACACCGACAACTTCCAAATTTGCCGATCATTTGCGATCCAAGTCATATTGGTGGAAAGCGCGAATTGATTGCTCCGCTTTGTCAGCAAGCCATGGACTTAAACTTCGATGGTTTGATCATTGAATCGCATTGCAATCCCGAAAAAGCATGGAGCGATGCTTCCCAACAAGTTACGCCCGATGTGCTGGATTTTATCATCAATAACCTGGTTATTCGCGATATAACACAAACCACTGAAAATCTGTCCATGTTGCGTCGGCAGATCGATGAGTTGGACAACAATTTGCTTGAATTATTAGCAAAACGTATGCGCGTTTCAAAAGAAATAGGGCAATATAAAAAGGAACATAACATGCCAATTCTGCAGGCACAACGGTATGATGAAATTCTGAAGCACCGCATTTCGCAGGCCGAACAAATGGGTATGGATGGTGAATTTATGAAAACGGTGCTGGTAGCCATTCACGAAGAATCAGTCCGTCATCAACAGGAAATAATGAAACAATAACAATGGGGCATGCCCGATTGTTAAACCAGTAGAGACAAGGCATGCCTTGTCTCTACTGAATTTATACAGGATAATTATAAAAATCCCAATCAGCCGGTTTGTCAAAATAATTGTATGCCAATTCGTTTGCATTCCTTTCTGTCCAGGTGTTCATGTGAATGTGATTTGGTCTTTTACGTGAGTGAAGGGCGCTTTTAATGCTTACAGGTGCTATTTTGAACCAAAAATAAAAAAAACCATATTTTCGGAACTGAAGAATATGGCCGAATTCATGTCGGAGTAAATTTTTATTGGTAGCATAATTTTTATTTACAAAAATTCCCATTCCGGGAAATGCAAATGCTCCTTTTAAATACCGGGTTTGAATTCCGAAAATTTTTATCCCTTCGATTCGTTTACGTTTTTTCATAATTTATTGGGATGTAATGCAATGATCATGCCCCATTGTTATTCATTCCAGATTTTCCACGCCGCTTTGGCCTGTCCAATCAGCATACTTTCGCCGTTAAGTGCCTGAGCTCCTTGTTCTTTCCCCTTTATCATAAATAATGTTTCGGATGGGTTATAAACAACATCAAAAAGTATGTGTTTTTCGGTTAAAAACTGATATGGAATTTCAGGGCATGAATCGGAATGAGGAAATGTGCCAACAGGTGATGCGTTGACTATTAATAGATTATCGTTTATAATTTCCTGATTTAGCTCTTGATAAGTTAGTTTTCCGCGTGATGCATTGCGTGAAACGAAAGTGGTTTCGATATTAAGTTTATTCAACACGTAATTTATTGCTTTCGAAGCACCACCGGTTCCCAGAATCAGGGCTTTTTTATGAAACGATTCCAGATAGGGCTTTAAGGAATTTTCAAACCCAATGGCGTCTGAGTTATAGCCTTTTAATGCAAGTTTATTCTTTTCGCGAATAAATTTAATAACATTCACTGCACCAATTTTTTCGGCCGTATCGTCGAGCTCATCCAAAAACGGTATAACTTTTTCTTTGTATGGAATAGTTACATTAAGTCCGTTCAATTCAGTATTTTCAATCAGCGATATAAATTTTGAAATGTCATCCAATTCGTACAAATCGTAACGGGCATCAATTTGCTCATTTTCAAATTTTTCGGTGAAGAATTTCTTTGAAAACGAATGACCGAGTGGAAAACCAATCAAACCAAATTGTTTCATTTTTTATTGCGTTTGAGGAGGTATTTTATCAAATAAAACAACCCAATAATTCCGATAATTAACATTACAGCATAACCAATTTCGTGACTATATTTGTTAATCAGGTCGGCTTGACCGTGTGCAATGTAACCAAGTAGAGCCAGTATAGAATTCCAAATGGCAGCGCCTAAAGCTGTATATATGGTAAAACTAACCAAATTCATTCTTGCAAGTCCAGCTGGTAATGAAATTAACTGACGGATTCCGGGAATAAGCCGACCAACAAAAGTGGAAATTTTGCCATGATTATTGAAATATTCTTCCGCTTTTTGAATTTTTACGCTGCTAAGCAAAAACAATTTACCCACTTTACTATCAGCAAATTTGTACATTATAGGTCTTCCTAACCAAAGTGCAAGTCCGTAATTAATAAATGCACCAAAAAGGGCCCCGATTGTACCAAAAAGTACCACTAAAAATATATTCAGCTTACTATCGGGTTTACTTGCAACGTATGCTGCCGGAGGAATTACAATTTCAGATGGAAAAGGGATAAATGAACTTTCAACAGTCATTAATGCTGTGATAGTTAAATAGTTCATGTTTTTTTCGTACCATTTTTCGATGTTATTTATCATCGATGGTGACTCTTTACTTACCGAAATTGAATCAGTTTGAGCAGCATTTAACTGCAGAATTGAAAATAAAAAGAGCGAAATGAAAATTATTTTTTTTATCATAATTAAAAATTATTCAATCATCATCAACAGATCCATCTGAAAATGATTCAAGATCTCTTTTTTGCTGTAAATATGTTTTAATAAATTTCTTACCAAATTCTGTTAATTTTCAATTTGTATTAAAATC